>JBPEXA010000298.1:0-2405 GCA_052032135.1 Thermoanaerobaculia bacterium
GACGTCCTCGAGGTGCTCGCCGCCAACGCCGCAGCCGCCGCACGGGTGGTGCGGCGGGCGGTGCGGGCGATCGGGCCCGAGCGGCCGTCGCCCTGGACCGGGAGCCTCCGCTACGCGATGATCACGCGGCCGGAGCTGGTTCCGGAGGCGACGATCGACCGGCTGCGGCCGATCGTCGGCCGCTACTTCGAGCCGGCGGCGGAGGAGGAGGACCGATGACGCGCATCCTGGTGACCAACGACGACGGGGTCTTCTCGGAGGGCATCAAGCTGCTCTCCGAGGCGCTCGAGCCGCTGGGCGAAGTGTGGGTGGTGGCGCCCGACCGCGAGCAGAGCGCCATGGGCCACGCCCTCACCCTCCACCGTCCATTGCGGATGCGACCGCTGCAGGAGAGGGTCTACTCGGTCGACGGCACGCCGACCGACTGCGTCAACCTCGCCGTCCTGTCGCTGTTGAAGGACCACCCGCCCGACCTCGTCGTCTCCGGCATCAACTTCGGCCTCAATCTCGGCGACGACGTCACCTACTCGGGGACGGTGAGCGCCACCTTCGAAGGGACGCTGATGGGGATCCCCTCCGTCGCCTTCAGCCAGGAGGTGGCGAAGTCGTTCACCTTCGAGCCGGGCGCCGCCTACGCGGCGCGGCTGATCGAGGTGCTGCTGCGCAACCCGCTCCCCGACGATCTGCTGCTCAACGTCAACTTCCCGGCCGGCGAGTTCAAGGGGGTGCACCTCACCCGGCTCGGCCGCCGCCGCTACCAGCAGTCGGTGGTGGAGAAGCTCGACCCCCACGGCCGCGAGTACTACTGGATCGCCGGCACCCCGGTGTGGGAGAAGGAGGAGGGGTCCGACCAGGACGCGGTCGACGACGGCTACATCTCGATCACCCCGCTCCACCTCGACCTCACCGACTACCGCGGGCTCGAGGCGTACGGCTGGCTCCAGGACCAGCTCGCCGCGCCCGCCGCCGGCGGTGCCGACGCTCCCGCCTCGGGCTCCGACACCCCTTGAGCAACGATCCGGGCTATCGCCGGCAGCGGATGGTGGAGCGGCTGCGATCGGACCACGGCATCCGCGACGAGCGGGTGCTGGCGGCGATGGCGAAGGTGCCGCGCCACGAGTTCGTGCCGGGAACGCTCGCCGTCCAGGCGTACAGCCTGCACGCGCTGCCGATCGGCGAGGAGCAGACGATCTCCAAGCCGGGCGTCGTCGCCCTGATGACGCAGCTGCTCGACGTCGAGGCGGGGCATAGCGTGCTCGAGATCGGCACCGGGTCGGGCTACCAGACGGCGATCCTCGCCGAGCTGGCGGCGCGCGTCTACAGCCTCGAGATCGTCCCCGGGCTCGCCAAGAAGGCGCTCGAGCGGATCCGTGAGATCGGTTACGACAACGTCAAGATCCAGATCTTCGACGGCAGCATCGGCTGGAGCGACGTCGGCCCGTTCGACCGCATCCTGGTGACCGCCGGCGCCCCGCGACTGCCGGCGCCGCTGCTCGAGCAGCTCGCCGACGGCGGCCGGGTGGTGATCCCCGAGGGCGATCGCGAGCGACAGCGGCTGTTCGTCTACGAGAAGCTCGGCGACGCGGTGCGGCGCTCCGCAGGGGAGGCGGTCGCCTTCGTCCCCCTCGTCGGCCGCCACGGCTGGGAGAAGGAGGGGGCGTGAAGGGGCTGTGGGATCGGCTGCACGACCTGCTGACCGGCATGCTGCACTGGGTCGAAGGGCTCGCCGCGTCACCGACCGGCGAGTGGTCGCTGTTCGCGATCGCCTTCGCCGAGAGCAGCTTCTTTCCGATCCCTCCCGACATCCTGCTGATCGCCCTGGCGCTCGGCGACCCGTCGAAGGCGTTCTGGTTCGCCTTCCTCTGCTCGATCGGATCGGTGCTCGGCGGCATGGCCGGCTACGCGATCGGCTACTGGGGGGGGCGGCCGATCGTCCACAAGATGTTCGGGACGGAGAAGGTGGCGGCGGTGCAGCGCCTCTACGACCGCTACAACGCCTGGGCGACCGGCATCGCCGGCCTCACGCCGCTGCCCTACAAGATCTTCACCCTCTCCGGCGGCGCCTTCGCCATCAACTTCAAGATCTTCGTCGTCGCCTCGATCCTCGCTCGCAGCGCCCGCTTCTTCGCCGTCGCCGGCCTCGTCTACTGGCTCGGGGAGCCGGCGAAGCGCTTCATCGAGGAGTACCTCGACGTGCTGTCGATCGCCTTCGTCGTCCTGCTGGTCGGCGGCTTCTGGCTGGTCTCCCGCTTCGCCCGCCGATCGATGGGCGCCGACGCCTCCGCCGCGGTCGAGTCCGTGGTGGCCGAGTCGCCGGCGGCCCAGTCATCGGCGACCCAGTCTCCAGCAGCCCAGTCTCCGGCGACCCAGTCCCCGGCAGCCCAGTCCCCGGCAGCCCAGTCCCC
>JBPEXA010000299.1:0-1931 GCA_052032135.1 Thermoanaerobaculia bacterium
CCCGACGAGGAGCTCGTCGACGACGCGCCCGACGACGACGGCGACGACAGCTGATCGTCGATCCACGCAGCACGTCCAGGCCGGGGTTCGCCCCGGCCTTTTTTTCGTGCCCGGTCATCTCCCACCCACCGACGCTGCTGGTACATGCCCAGTGGCTGCAGGGCGAGTGGGGCCGGCCCGGCCTCCGCGCGCTCGAGCGCGCCCCCGGTCCAAGGCCCAGCCGGGAGGAGACCCGACTCCCCCCGACGAGAAGAACTGGCGCACCGTCGCTCGGTCTCGTGAGTCGTCGACGGACAACGCTGGTCGCCGTGCTCGCGTGCTGGTGCGCACCCTCGGCGACCGGCCGTCGGCCAGCCCCATGAGCCAGGCGTCGAACGAACACTCGAGCGACGTCGGAAGAACCGACACCTTCTCCTCCCGTCGGGGCGGGGAGAGGTTTCATCGCCTGGGGCACGGTCGGAGCGCGCGCCGAGCGCGCGGAGGCCCGCTGAAGAACAGCTCCTCGCCCTGAGTCCGCCGGACGCGACATCGCTCCCCCGCGCGAGAGGCCCGCGCACTCGCAAGGCGGCTCGCGCCGTACGGGTCGGCTTCCAGCCGCGGGGGGTGAAGCCGAGCTGTTACGCCGCTGCCGCGTGCTCGGCGAGGAGGCGGCGCAGGGTCGCCGGGTCGGCGGGCTTGATGAGGTGATGGTGGAAGCCAGCGGCGGCGGTCTTCTCCATGTCCTGCAGCCTGCCGAAGCCGGTCATCGCCACCATCAGGCAGCGCTCGGTGTCGAACTTCCGCTTGCGGAGCTCTTTGAGCACGCCGTAGCCGTCCTGCCCGGGGAGATCGAGATCGAGGAGGACGACGTCGGGGTTGCTGTCGAGGATCGCGTCGACCGCCTCGACGCCGTCGTAGGCCGCCTTGGCGGTGTGCCCCCACAGCTCGAGGAGCACCACCAGCGCGTCGGCGCTGTCGCGGTTGTCCTCGACGACGAACACCCGCAGCGCGCCGCTGTCGAGCAGCGGCTCGAGCTCCTGCGGCGAGCTGATCTCCTCCTGACGGGCCGACATCGGCAAGGTGACGGTGAAGGTACTGCCGCACCCGGGGCCGTCGCTCGCCACCTCGACGCTGCCGCCGTGGCAGTCGACCAGCTGGCGGACGAGGGTGAGCCCCAGCCCGAGCCCTTCGCGCTCGTCGATCGCGCTCTGCCCCCCCTGGCTGAACGGCTCGAACAGCCGCTCGCGCACCTCGTCGGTGAGGCCCTTGCCGTCGTCGCGCACCCGCACCCGATGAGAGCCGTCGACGCGATCGAGCTCGACGGCGATGTGGCCCTCGTCGTCGGTGTACTTGGAGGCGTTGGTCAGCAGGTTGACGAGCACCTGCCGGAGGCGATCGCGATCGCCGTCGACCCACAGCGGCTCGGCGCGCAGCGGCACCGTGAGCTGCTGGCGCTTGGCGTGGACTTGCTCCTTGACGCTGTCGACCGCCTGCTCGAGGCAGTCGTAGAGGTCGACGCGGTCGATCTTGAGCTCGATCGCGCCGTGGGCGATGCGGGAGATGTCGAGCAGGTCGTCGACCAGGCGGCTCAGATGGGTGGTCTGGCGTCGCAGTCGCGACACGTGGGCGGCGAGATCGGACTCGGCGGGCGCCTCGGTTGCCAGCACCTCGAGGGTGTTGACGATCGGCGCCAGCGGATTGCGCAGCTCGTGGGAGAGCATCGCCAGGAAGCGGTCCTTGCGGCGGTCGGCCTCCGCCAGCTCCTCGGCGCGCTGCCGCAGCGCCGTCCGCGCGCGCGAGCCGAGAATGGCGACCGCCGCGAGGTCGACGCCGAGGCCGGTCAGGTAGAGGTCGTCGGGCGTCGGGTGGCTCGGCTGCCGGTAGTACATCGCCAGGGTGCCCAGCACCTCGCCCTTCTGCCCGGCGATCGGCTGCGACCAGCAGGCGGCGAG
>JBPEXA010000003.1:0-1534 GCA_052032135.1 Thermoanaerobaculia bacterium
GGCGTCACCACCGGCGCCGGGCGACCTTCGATCAGCGGCGCGACCTCGGCCTGGAGCGCGACGAGGGCCCGCCGGACCTTCTCCTGATGGAGCCACCAACCGGCGCCGGCGAGCGTGGCGCCCAGGACCAGCGCGACGATGCCGGCGGCCGCCCGCCGGCGGTCCCCGGAGCGCCGCCAGCGCAGCAAGCCGAGGACGAGGCAGACTCCGGCGAACACGAGGGGGAAGTTGTTGATCGAGCTGAACGTCCCCCGCGACGCCAGCACGCCGACCAGCGCGCAGGCGCCCGCCATGATCCAGAGATTCCAGTCGATCGCTCGTTGCCGCACGGCGCTCCTACTCCTGCCTACGCTGCGCCGGCGGTCGAGTTTCGCTCACGCCATCCAGACGGCGACCACCGTCGACAGATCGACCACCAGACCGAGGAGCCACGAGTAGGCGACGCTCACCGCCACCGTCTTGACCGCCGTCCAGCGGCGGGATTGACCGTAGAAGCGCCGCAACGCCATCGGCAGGTAGACCGTCAGGATCGCGACCCCGGCGCCGGCCACCAGCAGCACGGTGCCGATGATCTCGAAGCCGAGGAGGCGGCCGGTCAACCACGCCGTCGACAGCGAGAGGAACAGCGCCGTCTGGAAGTGGAGGGCGAAGATCAGGTGGTCGAGGTAGAGGCGGTGACGAGCGCGGCCGCGCAGGTAGAGCACCTTGAGCGCGGCCGCCAGCAGCGGCACGAAGAGGATCAGCGACAGCGGCAGCATGCGGCGGAACCCGACGAAGAGGGTGTCGACCAGCTCCTGTCGCGGCAGCGCTAGGAAGGCGTCGAGCCGCTCCCCCATCATCGCGATCAGCAGCCGGTTCCACGGGGTGCGCGCCGGCAGCAGTTCGAGCGAGCGCCGGACGCTCCCCTCGTCGGCCGCCACCGCCGGCAGCGTGCGGTCGGCGATTCGCAACGTCATGCCGTCGGCGTCGGGCGCCTCGAGCGTCAGCACGGTCGAGAACAGCACGACGCTGGCGACCAGGTAGAGGCGGAACGGCCGGAGATAGGGGGCCCGCGAGCCGGCGACGTAGCGTTCGCTGAGCGCACCGGGACGGACCAGGGTGCGCAGCGACCGGACGAGCCGACCGTCGAGCGACAGCCAGTCGGAGAGGATCTCGCGGACCACCGGCAGCAGCGGACCGTGCCGCGGCGACACCTCCTGGCCGCAGTGGGGACAGAACCGCGGCCCCGCGCGCCGGCCGCAGTTCGCGCAGGCGACGACCGGCCCGGCCATCACGCCTCCCGACGCTGAGCGTGCTCCCGCAGCCCGACCAGCGCGCGCAAGGCGTCGTGGGTCGGCGTCGCCACCCCGAGCCGGCGGCCACGGTCGCAGATCGCGCCGTTGAGCGCCTCGACCTCGGTCGGTCGTCCGCGCGACAGATCCTGCTCGGTCGACGAGGTGGCATCGGCGATCGACAGCGCGATCTCCCTCGCGGTGTCGACGATCGCGTCGAGGTCGACCGTCACGCCGGCGGCGGTCGCCACCGTCGTCGCCTC
>JBPEXA010000030.1:0-6781 GCA_052032135.1 Thermoanaerobaculia bacterium
CGAGGAGACCTAGTCGCGCTGTGGGAGCGGCCCGCCGGGCGACGGCGGCGGCGACGACCGCGTCTGCGCCAGCGACCGCGAGTGCCCGTTCGGCCAGCGCTGCTTCGGCACCGCCTGCTGCAACAAGTGCGTCGCCGGCGACATCTGGGTGAGCCCGATCGCGCCCTCGCCGACCGTCAAGGCGCAGTGCACCGACTTTCCGCTGCGGACGTGTGTCGAGCTCAACGACTGCCCGATCGACGAGCGGTGCACCGAGGTCCATGGCCTCGACGACAGGGTGTGTGTCAAGGTCGACGTGCTGCCCGAACCATGACAGACGATCGGTAGCCGATCGCCGGCCACGCCGACGAGGCGTGGTCTCGGCTCGGCTTTCAGGGAGGAGGTCGAATGCCCGCAAAGACCACGAGACGCCGGCGACCGCCGCTCATCTCGCTGGTGGTCCTGGCGATGGTCCCCATCGTCGCCACCTGTTCGGCCTTCGTCTGCCGTCCGCCGCGACCGCTCACTACGAGCGAGCTGGGGACGCTCTATGCCTTCCGTGCGAGCGCCGGGCCGTCGCTCGTGTGCGCCGGCGATCCGGTTCGCGTCACCTGGGCGATGACGGCGACCCCGGTCTGGGGTGAGGATCCGCTCTGCACTACCGAGGAGGAGTGCGCTGGGCGGCTCACCGCTCCGATCGCCAGCGTCGCCGTCGACAACAGCCCGCCCGGCGACCTGTTCGCGGGGGCGCCGGTCGCCGCCACGGAGCTCGAGGGGGAGAGGACCGTCACCCCCGCTACCGACGTGACGATCCGCGTGCGGGGGAGCCTGCAGGGGCGCGTCCAGGCGAGCTCCGTGGTCCGCGAGTTCCCCATCACCGTGATCGGAGAAGAGGTGGTCGAGTTTCGTCAGCCCCTCATCGGCGAAGGGGCCTGCATCGACGGCGACACGCGGGCGCCCGGCTGGCTCGGCCCGGCGATCGATCGCGAAACGCTGCTCGGCGAGGACGTCGTCGTCGAGGAGATCTGCAACCTCACTCCGTTCGACCCGGTCAACGCGCTGGTGCGATGGGATTCGGGCCCGGACCGCGAGATCTCGCTCGCGCGAGGCGCTTGCCAGAGCCTGGTGTCGGCCGGGGGGCCCGCGGCTCGCAGGATCCAGCGCATCGTGACCACCGTCCTCGACCCCACGGCCCTCGACCGCGCGAGCTGCCCTCCGCGCAGCGAGGAGCCGGTGGTCGGCCAGCCGACGCTCCCCGATCGTCCGCCCCGCGACTACGTCCTCGAGCTCGCCGTGCGCTGTCTCGCCGAACCGTAGTCGCGCCGTCGCCGGCGGGAGGCCGTGCCATACTCTCCTGCCGTCGTTTCCCGGAGGTGCCGATCATGAGGACGTTCGCTCCATCGCTCGTCGTCGCGAGCCTGCTGGTGGCCGTGCCCGCCGCCGCCCAGCGCACCGTCAAGCCGGTGCTCCACGGCCGGCAGTGGGTGGCGATCACCGGCAAGCCGCTGGCGGCGACCGCCGGTGCGATGGTCTTCGATCGCGGTGGCAACGCGGTCGATGCCGCGTGCGCCATGCTGGCGGCGACCTCGACGATGTGGGACACCCTCGGTTGGGGGGGCGAGACGCAAGCTCTGATCTACAACCCGGAGAGCGGCGAGGTGATCGGCGTCAACGCCCTCGGGGTGGCGCCGACGGGAGCGACGGTCGAGTTCTTCCGCGAGCGCGGCCACCGCTATCCCCCCGAGTTCGGGCCGCTGGCCGCGGTCACCCCCGGCACCCCGGGCGGCCTGATGGTGATGCTCGCCGAGTACGGCCGGCTGTCGCTCGCCGATGTGCTGCAGCCGGCGATGGAGATGGCGGCCGGCTATCCGATCGAGGCGTCGCAGGCCGACAACATGGAGCGACGCCGCGAGATGCTCGCCGGCTGGCCCTACTCGCGAGCGGTGTTCCTTCCCCACCTCGACGAAGAGAACCCCGACCGGCGAGCGGCCCCCCATGCCGGGGAGATCTTCCGTCAGCCCGACCTGCTCGCCACCCTCGAGAAGCTGGTGGCGGCGGAGGCGGAGGCGCTCGCCGCCGGCAAGGACCGCCGGCAGGCGATCCTCGCCGCCTACGACCGCTTCTACCGCGGCGACATCGCGCAGGAGCTGGTGCGCTCCACGCAGGAGCAGGGGGGGCTGATCACGATGGAGGACCTCGACCGCTGGCAGGTCCACCTCGAGGAGCCGGTGACGGCCAACTACAAGGGGGTCGACGTCTACAAGCTCACCCACTGGGTCCAGGGCCCGGTGATGCTGCAGGCGCTCAACATCCTCGAGAACGTCCCCGACCTCGCCGCCTTCGGCTACAACTCGGCGCGCTACATCCACGCCCTCTACCAGGCGATGAACCTCGCCTTCGCCGATCGCGACTTCTACTACGGCGACCCCTACACGCCGCCGGAGGAGCCGATCGAGGGGCTGCTGTCGGAGGCGTACGCCCGCCAACGCTTCGAGCAGATCGACTGGCGGCGCAACGACGACGACGCGAAGCCGGGCGACCCCTACCCCTTCCAGGGGGGCGAGCACCCCTTCCGCGAGCTGCTCGACGCCTGGACCAACGTGCCGCCCGCCGCCGACGCCGAAGGGGAAGAGGGGTTCCAGCAGGCGCTGCTGCTCGACGACGAAGAGGCGTTCACCGCCGGCACCACCTCGATCCAGGCCGCCGACGCCGACGGTTGGGTGGTCTCGGTGACGCCGTCGGGCGGTTGGATCCCGGCGGTGATCGCCGGCCGCACCGGCATCGGCCTTTCCCAGCGGATGCAGAGCTTCGTCCTCGACGAGCGCCTCAACCCGTACAACGTCGTCCGGCCGGGGCAGCGGCCGCGCGCGACGCTGACGCCCGGCATGGCGTTGAAGGACGGCGTCCCTTACCTGTCGTTCGCCGTCCAGGGCGGCGACAGCCAGGACCAGAACCTGCTGCAGTTCTTCCTCAACATGTTCGAGTTCGGCATGAACGTGCAGCAGGCGGTGGAGGCGGCCAACATCACCAGCTATCAGATGCAATCGAGCTTCGGCGCCCACAAGGCCGAGCCGGGCCGGCTCGTGGTGCGCGACGACGTCCCCGACTGGGTGATCGCCGAGCTACGGGAGATGGGCTACCGGGTCGAGACCCGGCGCCGCACGTCGGGGCCGATCACCGCGATCTACTTCGACCGCGAGCACGGGACGATGTGGGGCGGCGCCAGCGACTTCGGCGAAGACTATGGGATCGCCTGGTAGCCGCACCGCCGGGTAGCGGTCGGCCGGGTAGCGGCATCGGCCCCGCGCCAGCCGCCGTCCGGTGGCCCGACTCAGTCGTCGACGTTCTCGCGCTCCCGCCGCAGCTCTTCGCGCAGCTGCTGCATCCGCTCCCGCCGCTCCTGGTGGAGCGCCTGCATCCGTTGCTGGAGCTCCGCCATCCGCTCGCGATGCTCCTCCATCATCGCGCGATGGCGCGCCTCGATCTCGGCGCGCTGCCCTTCCAACGCCTGGCGGCGCTCCTCCATCTGGCGCTGGAGCGCCTCGATGCGCTCCTGCTGCGGCGCCGTCCGCCGGTGGACCTCCGCCATCCGCCGTTGGTGCTCCTCGGCTCGCTCGCGCATCCGCTCCGCCTGCTCACGGTGCCGCTCGCCGATCTCGTGCGCGCGCTCGCGAACCTCGGACTTCAGCCGTGCGCGCTCCTCTGCGATCGCCTCCATCCGCATGCGGATGCGCGCCGCCTCCTCGGGAGACGCCGTCTGGAGCTCCCGCGCGAGACGCTCGTACTCGAGCTCCAGCTCGGCGAGCTCGGACGACCGCTCTCCGAGCGCCATCTCGGCCTCGAGATCGAGGTCGAGCTCGGGGAGCTCCGACATCTCGAAGTAGAAGCCGGCGTTGGCGTCGGCGAAGGCCTCGCCGAGCTCCTCGCCGAGCCGCGCCATCTCCTCGTGCAGCGGCTCGAGGTCGATCTCCAGCTGGCTGAGCTCCTCCATCACCGGACTGAGCTCCTCCATGAGCTGCGACATCTCCTCCTGCAGGGGGGCCATCACTTCGTGGAGGTCCGCCATCTCCGCGAACATCCGCTCGTGGAACTCGGCCCACTCCTCGTCGTCGAAGGCGCCCTCCTCGTAGGGCCAGTCATCGGGAGCGGGCGCCGGCGGCGCCTGCGGACCGTGGGGGGCCATCGTCACCATCGCCAATCGGGGGGCGGTCGCCGGCGACGGCGCCAGCGCGGGTCCCGGCAGCGGCTCCACGCCCACCAGCGCCGGCGACGGCGCCAGCGCCGGCCGGACACTCGTCGGTCGCGGCGGCGATGGGGCGAGTGCCGGCGACGGCGCCGCCTCGGGGGCCGGCGCGACGACCGGCGCCGGCTCGCGGGGTGCGGCCGCCGGTTCGGCGGGCTCCGATGCCTCCACGGGCTCCGGTGCCTCCACGGGCTCGGGGGCCTCCACGGGCTCGGGGGCCTCCGGAGCCTTGGGGCGGGCGGCGGCGAGCACCGGCAGCGCGACGATGAGGGCGAGCGGAACGAGGGCGGCACCCTTGACGGTGCGCGAGCGGCGGTTCTCGAGAATCGACATCAATCTTCCTTCCATCTGGCTTCGGCGCGCCATGTCGAGAGCGGGGAGCGGCACCGGCGGCAGACCGGCGGCGCTTCGCGCGATGGCGAGCAGGTGTTGGGCGTAGGTGCTCGGCCGGGCGCCCCGCTCGACGACGGCGAGATCGCAGGCCATCTCCTGCTCGATCCGCAGCCGCCGCAGCGCGAGCCAGGCGATCGGGTTGTACCAGTAGAGGGCGCACGACAGCCGCGCCAGCAGGCGGACGGCCCAGTCACCACGGGCGACGTGCATCAGCTCGTGGGTCAGCACCAGGCTCTCGCGCTCGCGGCTCCACCCCTCGGCGGCGGCCGGCAGCATCACCGTCGGCCGCCACCATCCCCAGGTGGCGGGGCTCGAGAGCGTCGGCGAGAGTCGCACCGACAGCGGCCGCCGCACGCCGAGCTCGGCGGCGATGCGGCGAGCATGGCGAGTGACGTCACGGGCGGCCGGGTGGGAGGTGACGGTCAGTCGCCGCAGCTGCCGGAGGCCGGCGACCAGCCCACCGGCGACCATCAGGGCGCCGACCGCCCACAGCGCGAGCAGCAGCTCCCCGGCGTGGCGCGCGAGGAAACGGCCGACCGGATCGAACGGCGGCACGGCGACCGCCGCGCGGCCCTCGAGGTGGTCGGGGAGCGGCAGCGGCGGTGACGTCTCGAGGGCGGCGGGCCGCTCGACGGTCGGCAGCGGCGCGGCCGCGTCGTCGACCGGCGGCAGGATCTCGAGCGGCGGCAGCAGCCAGCTGAGCGCCGGCAGCAGCAGGGCGCCGACGAGAACGGCCGTCCACAGTGCCTGTCGCAGGCCGGGTCGGGCGCCGCGGAGGAGCAGCGCGCCGAGGCCGGCGAGCGCCATCAGCAGCGCGCCTCGCGCGGCGACGCCGACCCACAGCTCGAAGGCGCCGGCGGTCATCGTCCCTGCTCCTTCGCCTCGTCGATCATCGTCTGCAGGCGGTCGATCTCGTCGCCGGTGAGCTCGCGGTCGCCGATCTCCATCAGCGCCGCCATCGCGCTCGCCGCCGAGCCGTCGAAGAAGGTGTGGAGCACGTGCTCGAGCGCCCGCTCGCGCGCCCGCTCGCGAGGCACCGTCGGCACGAAGATGTAGCGGTTGTCCTCGACCTCGTGCCTCAGGTGCCCCTTCTCTTCGAGGATGCGCAGCAGCGCCCGCACGGCGGAGTACGACGGCGCGTCGGGCAGGCGATCGCGGACGTCGGCGGCGCTCGCCCGGCCGCGAGCGTAGATCACGTCCATGATCTGACGCTCGCGGCGGCTCAGGTGGCGGGATCGATCGTCGCTCATGGCTTCTCTACCTCGTTGGAAGAGTGCTAGTTTTTTAGCACTGCTAGAAAATTAGCAGCCGTGTCGCCGCCTGTCAAGCAGGCGAGCGGAGCGTCAGTCGCGCATGTTGACGAAGCGGAACTCGGGACCGAGATCGGCGTCGCGCACCATCGTGATCACCGCCTGCAGGTCGTCGCGCTTCTTGCCCGAGATGCGCACCTGGTCGCCTTGGATCTGAGCCTGCACCTTGAGCTTCATCTGCTTGACCCGCTTGGCGATCTGCTTGGCGATCTCGCCGTCGATCCCCTTCGCCAGCGTCAGCGCCTGGCGCCGCATGCTGTCGGCGGCGTCCTCGGCACCGCCGACGGTGAGGTTCTTGATCGACACCCCGCGCTTGAAGAGCTTGCTCTGCAGGACGTCGAGCACCGCCGATAGCCGGTAGTCGTCCTCCCCGTAGAGCACGATCTCGTAGCTCCCCTTCTCCCACTCGATGCGACTCTTCGAGCCCCGAAAGTCGTAGCGCTGAGCGAGCTCCTTGCGCGCCTGGTTGACGGCGTTGTCGACCTCGGCGAGGTCGGTCTGCACCACGATGTCGAACGACGGCATGACGACTCCAGCGGATCAAACGAGGCCCTTCAGCACGCTCACACACTGCCCGAGGTAGGCGCTGCCGAAGAGGTTCAAATGATTCAGCAGATGATACAGCTTGTAGATCTCCTGCCGACCGAGGGTGCCGGCGGGGAGCGGCCAGCTCTCCTCGTAGCCGGCGTAGAACCGCGGCCCGAAGCCGCCGAACAGCCGCGTCATCGCGAGGTCCGCCTCGCGATGGCCGTAGGAGCAGGCGGGATCGATCAGCACCGGACCGCCGGTCTCGTCGACCAGGTAGTTGCCGCTCCAGAGGTCGCCGTGCAGCAGGCAGGCGGGCTCGCCGTCGACG
>JBPEXA010000300.1:0-1815 GCA_052032135.1 Thermoanaerobaculia bacterium
GCGAGCTCGAAGTCGCCGGCGACGAAGTGCGCCTGCGCGGCGAGCACCGCCGCCGGGGCGACCATGCTCGGCCGCCGCGCGAGCGCCTCCGCCTTGGCGAGGGCCTCGGCGGGCGGACCACCTCGGATCAGGCTGGCGTGGGCTCGATCGACCAGGTGAGCGAGCTCGGGATCGAGCGGCTCGCCGTAGCCAGTGGTCGGCGCCACCAGCAACGGCTCGGCGAGGCTCGGCGGTCGCGGCCCCGTCTCCGGGCGCTGCGCGGGCGGACCACAGGCGGCGACGAAGGCGACGAGGGCGCCGACGCACCCCTTCAGCAGGCGGTCAAGACGCCTCTTCGATCGTCGCGATGGCATGCTTGTAGACGAGCACTTCGTGGCCGTCCTCTTCGAGGACGATCGCAAAGCGGTCGAACCGGCGCAATCGCCCGGCGAGCGTCTGGCCGGTGATCAGCCCCACGGTCAGCGGAGTGTTCGCCTTCAGGTTCTGGAACAGGAACCCGTCCTGGATATTGATGTTGGTCTTGGCCATCTCAGTCCCCCAGTCGGCGGCGGAGGGCTCGGCGCAGGGACTGGTGCGTGCTCGTCGCGTCCTGCGCATCCAGCCATTCGACGTCGTCCCGGCCCCGGAACCACGTCTCCTGACGCTTTGCGTACCGCCTCGTCTCTCGTGCGATGTCCTCGAGAGCCTCTCCCCGAGTCCACTCACCGTCGAGGTGGCGCATCACCTGACGGTATCCGATCGCCTGGAAGGCCGGGGACGAGCGAAGGCAACCCCCGGCCAGCAGCGACCTCACCTCATCCACCCAACCAGCGTCCAACATCGCCTCCACTCGAAGCAAGATCCGATCGTACAAGAGCTTTCTCGGGAGGGTCAATCCGAAGAGGGCCGTCGCCCGCACCGGCGGCTCCGGCGGTCGCTCGCGCCACCAGTCGCTCAATCCGCGCCCGGTCGCCAGGACCACCTCGAGCGCTCGCACGTGGCGCTGTCGATCGGCCGGCTCGAGACGGTCGACCATCTCGGGGTCGAGCGCTCGCAATCGAGCGCGGATCGAATCGAGCCCCTCTTGGTCGAGCTGTTCGCGCACCGTCGCCCGGATCGAGGCCGGGATCGCCGGAATCGGGCTGAGGCCGTCGAGCAGAGCTCCGACGTAGAGGCCGCTGCCGCCGACCACCAGCGGCCAGCGGCCCCGCTCTCGGATCGCCGTGACGACCGGAACGGCGAGCCGCACGAAGTCGCCCACCGACCAGCTCTCGCCGGGGTCGAGAACGTCGATCAGATGGTGGGGGACGCGATCGCGGTCCTCCGGGCTCGGCTTGGCGGTTCCGATGTCGAGACCGCGATAGACCTGCAGCGCGTCGGCGTTGACGATCTCCATCGCCCCTTCCGCGGCGAGGGCCATCGCCGCCGCGCTCTTGCCGACCGCCGTCGGCCCGACGATGAAGATCGCCTCGCTGCCGGCCATCACCGCATTGTACGAGCGCTCGTTCCGGCGGCCGGCGTCTCGACGCGCAGCGGCTCGCCCGACCGCCAGCGAACGGTCACCCGACCGGCCTGATCGGTCCGCAGCAGTCGCACCCCCTGCTGGCGCAGCCGCCGCCTCACCTCGCGAGATGGATGGCCGAACGGATTGCCGACCCCGCTCGAGACCACGGCCAGGCGCGGTGCCGCCGCTCGCACGAGGGCGAGCGACGACGAGCTCGAGCTGCCGTGGTGGGCGACCTTGAGGATGTCGACCGCGCCGCCGTCGAGCGCGTCGAGGACGTCGCCCTCGGCGGCCGTCGGCAGATCGCCGGTCAGCAGGACCCGCCGCCCGCG
>JBPEXA010000301.1:0-6989 GCA_052032135.1 Thermoanaerobaculia bacterium
AGATCGCCCTCTTTCACGACGCCGAGCGCGAGGGGGACGCCGAGTGGGTGCGGGCGGCGGTCGACGCCGTCGCCAGCACCGACGACCTCGACGTGACGGTCACTCGCACCCCGCTCGGCGCCGGCGACGACGGGGGTGCGGGCGACACCCTTCGCCAGCCCTACGACGTCGCCTTCTGGCTGTCGAGTCGACCGGTCCCCGGCGCCCTTCTCGATACTACGCGGCGGGCGGGAGCGGTGCTCGTCAGCGACGTGCTCGAGCGCTTCGAGGCGCTCGGCGAGATCGGCGTCGACCTCGCGGTGCGCGGGGTCCACTTCGACCGCGCCGGACCGGTCGAGCCGCCCGACGAACCGCCCGTTCCGCTCGCCGTGACGGCGGCGGGTCGAACCGTCCTCGACGAGGTCGATCTCGACGGTGGGCGATGGGTGCGCTTCGGCGGTCGATTCGACCCCGCCTGGACCGATTGGGTGGTGCGCCCCGAGTTCCCGCGCTGGATCCGGGGGTTGCTGACCGCCTCGGTGGGCGGCGGGCCGACTGGCCGGACGTCGAGCTCCGATCGCCGGGCGGTCGCCGGCGCCGGCCGCCCCCTCACCGCCGCCTCCGAGGCGCCGTCGCGGCGGCCACCCCGCGGCACGCCGTGGGTCGAGCGCTGGCTGTGGCTGGCGCTGGTGGCCGGTCTCGCCGTCGAACGAGGGTGGTCGATCGGGAGAGCGCGATGAGCGCGGCCCCGGAGCTGCAGGCGTACGCCCGCCGCTGGCGGCGGCGGGAGTGGGCGGCGCGCATCGTCGAGAGCCTGGCGGTGGTGGTGCCGGCCGCGCTGGTGCTGACGGCGTCGTGGCTTCGCGGCACCGACACCTCGCGCGCGCTGGTGCTGCCGCTGGCGGTGGCGGCGACACTGCTCTCGGCGCCTGCCGCCTGGCGGGCGTGGCGCCGGCGCGAAACGGCGGGGGTGTCGGAGGCGGCGCGTCGTCTCGATCGCGCCCTCCCGGCCCTCGAGAACAGCAGTGAGCTGCTGCTGGTGGAGGCGGGGAGCCTGCCGCTGGTGCAGCGGCTGCAACGGGCGCGAATCGAGGCTCGGCTGGAGGAGGTCGAGTCGGCGCGACCGTCGACGTCGCGGTTGCGCGACGCCGCCAAGCGGCTGCTGCTGTCGACCGGCGCCGCCCTCGTCGTCGGGGCGGTCGTCGTCGGCTGGCGCGGCGAGGTGTCGGTCACGGCTGGGGAGGGGGTGTCGGGTGGCGGCATCGGTCCGTTGCGGATCGTCCGCGTGGCGGCGACGATCTCACCGCCCGCCTACACCGGACTGCCGGCCGAGACCGTCGAGGGCGTCGACGTCGAGGCGTTGGCCGGGTCGACGTTGCGGTGGCGGGTCGAGGCGCCGGATGCGGCACGGGCGAGCGTGCTGCTCGACGAGCGGGAGCCGATCGCCCTGCAGAGGCTCGAGGCCGGAGTCTTCGGCGTCGAGATGAGGGTCGACGAGAGCCGCCTCCTGCGCTTCGTCGTCGAGGACGGGGACCGGACCGTGCGCAGCCCGTTCGGACGGCTGATCGCCAGGCCGGACGACCCCCCCGAGGTCCGGGTCGTCGAGCCGCCCCCGTTCCTCGAGCTCGCTGCCGACGATCTGGGCGCGCTGCGGGTCGGGGCGGAGATCCTCGACGACTACGGGGCGGAGTCGGCGCAGCTCGTCGCCACGGTGGCGAGCGGCTACGGCGAGCTGGTCGAGTTCCGCGAGCGGCGCTTCGACTTCCCGCGTCGCGAGGCGCTGGAGGGGGGGCGCCGCCTCAGGGTCGGGCGCTCGCTCGATCTCGAGGAGCTCGGTGTCCGCCCCGGCGTCGAGCTCTTCTTCTTCGTCGAGGCGACCGACCGCCGCCGACCGCGACCGAACCGGGCGCGCTCGGTCACCCACATCGTCCGCATCCCCGGCGGCAGCGGGCAGAGCGTCGGGCTGTCGGCCCGCCTGCCGATCCTGCGGGTGCCGGAGTTCTTCCGCAGCCAGCGGCAGATCATCCTCGACACCGAGAAGCTGCTCGCCGAGGAGGGGACGCTGACCGCGGAGGAGTTCCGGCGGCGATCGGAGATGCTCGGCTTCGATCAGCGAGCGCTGCGGCTGCGGTACGGCGGGCTGCTCGGCGAAGAGTTCGAATCGGGAGCTCCCGCGGGGTTCGAGGACGACGAGGAGCACGAGCTCGAGGACCGCCGCCTGGAGGAGATCGAGGCGGGTGACGACGCGGCGACCGAGGCGTTGGAATCCCTCGGCCCCGGCATCGTGCACCAGCACGACTCCGAGGAGGTCGCCACCTACTTCGACGACGAGGTCAAGCGCCAGCTGCGGCAGGCCCTCGCGGAGATGTGGGGGGCGGAAGGTCGCCTGCGGTCGATCGACCCGCGGCGGGCGCTCCCCTTCGAGTACCGCGCGCTGCGATGGCTGAAGGAGGTCCAGCAGCGGTCACGGCTCTACGTCCAGAAGCTCGGGTTCGAGCCGCCGCCCCTGTTCCCCGACGACCAGCGGCTGACCGGCGAGCTCGACGGCATCCGCACCGTGCGGCGTGAGCGCCGACCGGAGGCGACCGAGTCGAGCGCGGAGGTGGAGGCGATCCGCAGGCTGACCGACGCGATCGCGCGCTGGCGGCGCGACGGCGAGCTGGGCGACGACGCCGACGAGGTCGTCGCCGCCGCGCTCGCTCTCTTCGCCGGTCGCGCTCGGGTCGACGAGCAGTTCGACCTCGCCGCCCTGGCGGCCCTGCGCCGTTGGTTCGAACGGGCCGGCGAAGGCCTGCCGGTGGCCGCGGCCACCGTGCTCACCATCGAGCGCGCCGCGTGGAGTCTGCTGCCGGAGCCGGCGTCGGCGCCCCGACCCGCCGGCGAGCCGTCCGAACCGCTCCACGACGCCTATCTCGACCGGCTCGCAGGAGCGCCACGATGACCCCCCTGTCGCTGACCGCGGCCGCCGGCTGGTGCTGGGTCGCCGGTGGGGTGGCGATCGCCTTCGCCGCCGGGTCGTGGGTGCTCGAACGACGTCGCGGCCTGCCTCGCTGGCGCCGGGCGCTGTCGATCGCCGCCGCCGTCGCGCTCTTCCTCATCGCCGCCAGGCCGGCGCTCGTCGGCCCGGCGGTGCCGGGCGCCGCGGTCCTGGTGAGCGCCGGCGCCACCCAGGAGCAGCTCGCCGATGCGCGCGCCGCCGGGGTCCGAGTGACGCTCCGACTGCCGGGGTCGCCGGCGGTCGACGACGCGGAGCCGGCGCCGTCGGCCCGATGGGCGGCCGTCGCCCATCCCGGCATCGACCGCTGGACGATCGTCGGGGCAGGGCTGCGCCAGTGGGAGCTCGAGGCGCTCCCCGGGGTGGTCACCTGGCAGCCGCCGCCGCCGACCGACGAGCTCGAGATCCGCCGCGTGCGCTGGAATCGGCGGTTGCCGCTCGGCGGCCGGCTGGAGGTCGCCGGCGCGCTGTCGACGCCACTTCCGAGGGACGGAGTTCGACTGCGCCTGGTCGGACCGGGAGGGGTCGCGGCCGAACAGCTCCTCGAGGCGGGCGGGGGCGGCTCGTTCCGGCTCACCGTCGTTCCCAAGACGATCGGCACCCATCGGTATCGACTGCAGGCGTGGATCGCCGACCGGGCGATGGTCGACGAGCCGATCGGCATCGAGGTGCAGCCGTCGGACCCGCCCCGCCTGTTGTGGATCGCGGGGTCCCCATCGTTCGAGCAGCGTCACGTCGAGGCATGGCTCACTGGAGCGGGCGCTCCGGTGGGGACGCGGGTGCAGGTGAGCCGGGGCCGCTATCGCTATCACGGCGTCGGGATGGCGGGCGGTGCCCCGGAGCGGCTGACGGCGGCCGGGCTCCGAGAGGTCGACGTCGCCGTCGTCGACCCGGGCGGCTGGCGATCGCTGGCCGCCGGCGAGCGCGCCGCGGTCGAAGGGGCGGTGGAGGAGGGGCTCGGCCTGCTGCTGCTGGCCGGCGACGACGGCCCGCGACGCTGGCCGGCGCTCTTTTCGCCGTTCGCTACCGCGCCGCTCGGTGAGCTCGAGACCGTCGACGCCGCTCTCGAGGGACCCGGGTTGGAGCCGCTGCCGGCCCTCGAGCTGCCGGCCCGGGAGCTGCGCTGGGAATCGGCGGCTCGCGCCCTGGTGACCGACGCCGCGGGCCGGTCGATGGCGGCGATGCGGCCGCTGGGGCGGGGGCGCATCGCCGTGGCACTGGTCACCGGGACCTACCGGTGGGCGCTCCGGGGCGAGGTCGGCGATCATCGGCGCTACTGGGTTCATCTCCTCGATGCCGTGTCCCGACGCCGCGGCGGCGGCGAATGGCGGTTGCCGGATGGGCCGGTGCTCGTCGGCGAGCCGCTGACGCTCGCCTGGCGGGGGCCCTCGGCACGCGTCGAGCTGGTCGATCCCGAAGGGACGACCGTCACCCTGCCGCTGGCGACGGATCCGCTCGACACCACCTCGCGCCAGACCGTCTGGCACCCCCGCGGCAGCGGCTGGCACCGGCTGACGGCGACGACCGCCGAGGGCCTCTCGTCGACGGTCTGGTTCGATGCCGTGGAGCCGTCGTCGTGGAGCGGCTGGCAGCGGGCCGAGGCGGCCGGCGACACCCTCCGTCGCGCGCGGCTGGGGTCCGCGGCGCCGGCGCCGCCCGTGACCGACGGTGTCCGGCGCCTCCTGCCGAGCGCCTGGTGGTGGACGACGCTGGTGCTCGCGCTGACCGCCCTGTGGGCGGACGACCTCCGGCGCGAGCTGCCGACGCCGATCGATCGCCGACCGGAGGATGTAGACTCCGGCGGTGACCTCCAAGTTGGAGTCGCTGCTCGGGTCGGTGAGGATCCGCGACCTACCGCGACGGTCGGCGTGCAGGGTCGAGAGCACGACGACGCTGGGTGAGGTCTACGACCGTCTCGAGCGCGAACACGCCGTCGCCGTCCTGGTGTGCGAGGGCGACGAGCTGGTCGGCATCTTCACCGAGCGCGACATTCTCAATCGCACGGCGCTCGAGGCGGAGCTCGACCGCCCGGTCGGCGACTTCATGACGCGTGACGTGCTGACGGTGGAGGCGGGCGACCGCCTCGCGGCAGCGATCCGGACGATGACCGATCGCCACATCCGTCACCTGCCGCTGTGCGATCAGGGCGTTCCCGACGGTCATCTGATCGGCGGGCGGGACGTGCTGAAGCTGATCGCCGACTACTACCCGGACGCGCTGCTGAACCTGCCGCCGCGGCTGCACCAGCGGCTGCACCGCGAAGAGGGCGGTTGACGGTGCGCTGTCCGGCCTGCGGTTCCGACAACATCCAGGGCGTCGACGTCTGCGACGATTGCGGCGGCGATCTCGCCGGTCTCGACCTGCCGGAGGCGGGCGGTGGCTTCCGCGGTCGACTGCTCAGCGACCGCATCACCGATCTCGAGATCACGGCGCCGGTGGCGGTCGCGCCGACGGCGTCGGTCGCCGAAGTGGTCCGGGCGATGCGGCGTGACGGCCAGGGGTGTGCGCTGGTGGTCGACGACGATCGGCTCGTCGGCCTCTTCAACGAGCGCCATCTGCTGGTGCGGGTGCTCCACCCCGGCCTCGATCCGGAGTCGACGGCGGTCGGCGACGTGATGAGCCCGAAGCCGCTTCAGCTCGATCCCGACGATCCGCCCGCCTTCGCCGTCCACTGCATGGTCGCCTACGGCTTCCGTCACCTGCCGGTGGTCGACGACGGACGACTGCTCGGCTTCGTGTCGGTGCGCAACATCCTGGCGTACGTCGATCGCCAGGTGCTGTCGAACGCTTGAAGCGAGGCCGCTCGCGCTACGCCCGGCGTTCGGGCTCGACGCGGCGCTCCATCAGCAGGTGGCTGTCGGAGTGCTCGCGACGGCGGTAGCCGAGAAGGTGGAACAGCTGGAGGGCCAGCCAGCGGGCGACCATGCGGTTGACCAACAGGGTGCCCGGTCGTCCGTCGACCGGCTGCACGCCGGGGAGCCAGGTGAGGATCCTCTCGAGCCGCCATCTCCGCAGCAGGGTCGATAGCCGCAGCCAGACCGGTCGCACCCGACGGGCGACGAAGAAGCCGTCTTCGCCCTGCGGCTGGTAGAGCGGCATCAGCAGCAGCCCGCTGATCGGCGTCGCCACCGGCTGTCCGTCCTGGCGACCGATGATGTCCCCCGCTTCCACCGGCTGGAAGCTGCGGTAGCCGGGGTCGGTGCGATACCCCCCCTCCGCGGGGATCGCGTAGCGGTAGCGCACCTCGATCGCCTGCGGCAGGCCTCGCTCCTCGGCGTCGAGAAAGTCGCGAGCGGCCTGCAGCTCGCTGCGGTATCGCTCCGGCAGCAGCTTGGCGACGTCGAGCGCGATCCAGAACGCCGCGCGGGCGCGATCGACCGCCTTCGCCTCTTCGTGCTGCCCCGCCTCCAGGCTGAGGGCGATGACCCCCATCTCGGTCATGTGATCGGTCAGCGTGCCGTTGAGCTCCTCCTCGAGGCCGAGGGTGATCGGGACCGGCAGCGCGAGGGCGAACCGTCGGTTGGAGAGGGTGTCGTGGAGCACCGAGAAGGCGGGCCCGGGCCCCGACGTGGTGTGCAGGTCGAGCAGGCAGGCGGGTCCCCGCGCGGCGTCGACGGCGTCGCGCAGCACTTCGTCGAGCTCGGCGAGCTCGAGCTCCTCGGTTCGCAGCCCCTCCATGGAGCTCCGCACGGCGTCCAGTCGCGCCGGCCGCCAGATGCGGTTGAGGTCCTCGCTCAGGAACCGCTGTCCGGCGGCGAGCGCGGCACGGTTGCCGACCACCCCCAGCAGCCGGCCGGTGAGCGGGCAGCGGTCGCGATCGAGGCGAGCGAAGAGGCCTCGAATCGCCTCGACCCCCGCGGGCTCGTTGCCGTGGATGCCGCCGACGAGGATCAGCGTCGGTCCGGCCGCGGCATCGCCGATGTCCCCCAGCACCCGAGGGCCGAGGTCGCCGGCGGGAGCGGGTCGGATCGTCGCTTCCGCGGCGTCGGGGAGGGGATGGCTCATGGGGCTTGTC
>JBPEXA010000302.1:0-7008 GCA_052032135.1 Thermoanaerobaculia bacterium
TTCTCGGTCGAGAACTGGAAGCGGCCGCACTACGAGGTGTGGGCGCTGATGAACCTGCTCAAGGAGTACCTGCGCAAGGAGCTCGCGACGCTGGTCGACAATGACATCCGGTTCGTGCCGCTCGGCCGCTGGCGAGAGCTCGACGGATCGGTCGTGCACGCGCTCGAGCGGGCGGCCGCGGCGACCCGCGACTGCGACGGCATGCGGCTCAACATCGCGCTCAACTACTCGGGCCGCTGCGAGATCGTCGACGCCTGCCGCGAGATCGTGCAGGCGTGGGCGCGGGGCGAGGGGACGGACATCGACGAGGAGACGATCGGGCGCTACCTCTACACCACCGGCCAGGCCGACCCCGACCTGGTGATCCGCACCTCGGGAGAGCGCCGGCTGAGCAACTTCCTCCTCTGGCAGTCCGCCTACGCCGAGCTGTGCTTCGTCGACACGCTGTGGCCGGACTTCCGCCGCGAGCACTTCTACTCGGCGGTCGTCGACTTCCAGAGCCGTGTCCGTCGCTACGGCTCGGTGCGCGGTGAAGAGGCCGCCGCCGCGAGCTCGGGTGGCCGCGGCGACTAGCCGCGGGCGATCGCCGACGACTCGATGCGACGAATCCTGACCGCGGCGGTCGGCGTCCCGCTCGCTCTGTGGGGGCTGTTTCGGCTGCCGACGGCACCGTTCTTCGTGGCGGTCCTGGCGATCTTCCTGCTGGCGGCCGACGAGTACCGGCGGCTGCTGTCGAGGCAGGCGGCGGGCGCGCCGAGCTGGCTGGTGCTGCCGTTGACGGCGGCGGTGGCGATCGCTCTGGCCCCCTGGCTCGACGTTGGCGAGCCGGCGGGCGAGGCGCCGGGGCTGGTGGCGCTGCTCACCGTCGGCCTCGGGATCGCGGTCGTGCTGCTGCGGACGCCGGTCGAGCAGACCGTCACCGCCGTCGGAGGGATCGCCTTCGGCGCCCTCCTGCTCGGCCTGCCGGTGGCCGCCCTCTCCGACCTGCAGGCACGTTCGCCGTGGCTGCTCTTCCTGTTGCTGGCGATCGTCTGGCTGGGGGACACCGCCGCCTACTACCTGGGGACGCGATTCGGTCGCCACAAGCTGGCGCCGGTCGTCAGTCCCAACAAGAGCTGGGAGGGGGCGGCGGCGGCGGCGCTGGTCAGCATCGCCTCGGCCGCCGCCTGGTCGCAGTGGCAATGGGGGCGGCTCGACGCCGTGCTGATCGCCCTCGCCCTGTTGACGTCGGTCGGCGCCCAGATGGGCGATCTGGTGGAGTCGTCGCTCAAGCGGGGGGCGGGGGTCAAGGACTCCGGGACCCTGCTCCCTGGCCACGGCGGGCTCCTCGACCGCCTCGACGCCCTCACCTTCGCTGCGCCGATCTGGTGGCTCGCCCTCGACCTGCTCGACCGGCTGCCGGAGATGCGGTGATCTCGATCGGCCTGCTCGGTGCGACCGGCTCGATCGGGCGCAGCACGCTCGAGGTGGTGCGACAGTTCCCCGATCGGCTGCGCATCGAGACGCTCGCCGCCTTCGGCAGCGACGTCGAAGCGCTGGTCGAGGTGGTCGAGCAGTGGCGGCCGTCGCTGGTCGCGGTCTTCGACGCCGACGCCGCCGCGGCGATCGAGCGGCGGCTGCCGGCGGTCGAGGTGGTCGCCGGCGCCGACGGCGTGATCGCGGCGGCGACCCATCCGGCGGTCGATCGCGTGGTGGCGGCGATGGTGGGCGCCGCCGGGCTGGCGCCCGCGCACGCCGCGCTCGCCGCCGGCAAGGACCTGGCACTCGCCAACAAGGAGGCGCTGGTGGTGGGCGGCGAGCTGTTGACGCGCACCGCTCGCCGTCACCGCGTCGACATCGTGCCGATCGACAGCGAGCACGTGGCGCTCCACCAGTCGCTGCGGTGCGGCGAGGCGGAGGAGGTGCGAGGCTTGACGCTGACCGCCTCCGGCGGCCCCTTCCGCACCCGCAGCCGCGACAGCTGGCCGGCGATCACCCCCGCCGAGGCGCTCGCCCACCCGACCTGGGAGATGGGCCGCAAGATCTCGATCGACTCGGCGACCCTGATGAACAAGGGCCTCGAGCTGATCGAGGCGCATCACCTCTTCGACGTCGACCCCGAGGCGATCGACGTCGTCGTCCACCCGCAGTCCCAGGTCCATTCGCTGGTCGAGTTCGTCGACGGCTCGTGGATCGCCCAGCTGTCGGTCAACGACATGGTCTTCTCGGTGCAGTACGCACTCTCCTTCCCCCACCGCTGGGCCAACGACTTCGACCGCCTCGATCTCGCCGCCGTCGGCCGTCTCGACTTCGAGCCGCTCGACGGCGAACGGTTCCCCTCGGTCGCCCTGGCGCGAGCGGCGGTCGCGGCCGGCGGCAGCGCCCCGGCGGTGCTCAACGCCGCCAACGAGATCGCCGTCCACGCCTTCCTCGACGAGCGCATCGGCTTCCCCGACATTCTCGCCACCGTCCGGCGGGTGCTCGACGACCACGAGGTCGTCGCCATCGACGCCCTCGAAGACGCGCTACACTGGGACCGGTGGGGGCGGCGACGGGCGGCGGCCCTGGTCGGAGACCCGGTGCCGTGAGCGAGCGCCGCCGTCGGCCGGTCGGGGGCGGAATAGCGAGTGTCCCGGGTGCGGTTGCTCTGTCGCCGGCGACATCTCCCCGCACGGTCGGTCGTCCCCCGTCGCCCGACGTCCACCGAAGAGCTCTCCGATGATCGACATTCTCACCAACACCGCGGCCTTCATCTTCGCCCTCGGCGTCATCATCTTCGTCCACGAGGCGGGCCACCTGGTGATGGGCAAGGTGTTCGGCATGCGGGTGCTCGCCTTCTCGCTCGGGTTCGGCAAGCGGTTGTTCGGCTTCCGCCGCGGCGAGACCGACTACCGGGTGTCGCTGGTGCCGCTCGGCGGCTACGTGAGCTTCGGCGGCGAATTTCCCGGCGACGAGGCCGACGACCCGCGGGACTTCCAGAACAAGCCGCGCTGGCAGCGCATCGTCGTCTTCCTCGCCGGGCCGGCGATGAACGTGGTGCTGGCGATCCTGCTGATCGCCTTCGTCTTCGTCGTCGGCGTCCAGGTGTCGGCGCTCCCCGACGTGCCGCCGATCGTCGGCACCGTGCTGCCCGATTCTCCCGCCGCCCGCGCCGGGCTGCGGCTCGGCGACGAGGTGGTCGCCGTCGACGGCCGCGACGTCGATCACTGGGACGACGTGCAGTTCGCTCTGCTGACCTCGCCCGATCGGGACGTGCGACTCGAGCTGATGCGCGACGGCGAGCGGGTCGAGACGGTCGTGCGGCCCGAGGTGGTCCCCAAGTACGAGTTCGGCGATGCCGGGGTGCTGCCCAAGATGCTGCCGACGATCAGCAGCGTCGCCGACGGCGGCCCGGCGGCGATCGCCGGCTTCCAGGCGGGCGACGAGGTGCGCTCGGTCGACGGCCGGGGGATCGGCAGCGGCAACGATCTCGTGAGCTACATCGAGCAGCGGGTCGGCGAGACGCTGCAGGTCGGGGTGCGACGCGGCGAGGAGCTGCTCACCCTCGACGTCGTGCCCGCCGACCAGGACGGGAAGGGGAGGATCGGCGTCGGCCTGTCGTACTTCCAGCGCTTCCCTCCGGGGGAGGCTCTCGCGCAGAGCGTGCGCTTCAACTGGCAGATCACCCGGCAGACCTTCCTGGTGCTGGGGAAGATCGTCTCCGGGCAACTGGCCGCCAAGAGCGCGCTCTCGGGACCGCTCGAGATCGCCGCCATGAGCGGCGCCGCGGCGCGGGTCAGCTTCGTCAGCCTGCTGCAGCTGATGGGGCTGATCAGCATCTCGATCGCCATCCTCAACCTGCTGCCGATACCGGTGCTCGACGGCGGCCAGATCGTCATCCTGCTGATCGAGTCGCTGCGCCGGCGCGATCTGTCGCTGGCGGTGAAGGAGAGGATCCAGCAGGCGGGGTTCGTGCTGATCCTGATGCTGATGGGACTGGTGCTATATTTCGACGTCGTCAAGAACATCCCGTCCGGGCTGTTTTCCGGCTCTTAGGGTGGGAGCGGAGGTGGCCATGGCGCGAGCGCTGACCGTCGGAGACGAGGCTCCCAACTTCGACCTCACGTCGACCGAGGACGTGCTGCTGATGTTGCGCGACGAAGTGGTGCGCACCGCGGTGGTGGTCTACCTCTTCGACACGGTCGAAGGGGAAGGGGTGCGCGACGACCTGCTCGCGTTCGCGCGGCAGTGGGAAGCGCTGGTCGAGGCCGACGTGCGCGTGCTCGGCGTCGCTCCGGCCAAGGTCGAGCCGCTCAAGGATCTCCAGAAGGAGCTCCACCTGCCGTTTCCGCTGCTCAGCGACGATCGCGGCTTCGTCGCCCACTACGGCGTCGAAACGGGCGGCGAGGCTCCGGGACGTCCCCGCGTCGCGCTGGTCGATCGCCGCCAGATCGTCCGCTGGATCGAGACCGTCGACAGCTCGGTCGAGGCGCTGATGCCGGCGCTGATGAAGGTCGTCGAAGGGCTGCCCTCGCCGAGCGAGAGCCTCCCCCGCAAGGTCGTCAACCGGCTGGTCGATCGCTGGGTCAACTGACCGCCGCGACGGGGTCGCGACCCGCTCCGCGGGCCCGGAACCGACTGCTACACTGCGCGCCGTGAAGCGACTGCTCCTGAAGACCCTCGGCTGGACGGGCTACGGGCTGCTGTTGATCGCCCTCTTCGCCGGCGCCGGCTACGTGTCGTTCAGCCGCTTCGTCCGCAGTGGCGGCACCGAGGTGCCTGATCTCGTCGGCCGCGCCCAGGGCGAGGTGGAAGCGGTGGTGGCGGAGCGCGGCCTCGCGTGGCGGATCCGCCCGAACAGCGGGCGCTACGACGACGTCATCCCGACCGACCACGTGCTGCGCCAGACGCCGCCGGCCGGCGCCCTCGTCAAGCGAGGGGCGGTGGTCAAGGTGGAGCTGTCGCTCGGGCCGCAGCTGATGGAGGTCCCCGACGTCCGCGGCGAGGCGCTGCAGGCGGCGCAGGTCACGCTGGCGGCCGCCGGGCTGGCGGTCGGGAGGACGGCCGGCGTCCAGACGCCCGACACCCGGCCCGGGCTGGTCCACGAGCAGCTCCCGGCCGCCGGCGAGCGGGTGGGCAAGACGAGCGCGGTCGATCTGTTCCTCTCCACCTCCAGCCGCAACGCGACCTACCTGATGCCGGATCTCGTCTATCGCGAGTACGAGCCGGTGCGCGCCTTCTTCGAGCGACGCGGCTTCCGGATCGGCAGCGTCAAGTTCGAGCCCTACGAGAGCGTGGCCGCGGGAACCGTCCTGCGGCAGTTTCCGCTCCCCGGCCACCCGCTGCGCCGGCAGGACGTCATCTCCCTGGTGGTGGTGAGTGCGCCGGAGGCGGGGATCGGATGAAGGTCGCGCCGTCGATCCTGGCTGCCGACCTCGCCGATCTCGCCTCGGCGGTCGCGCTCTGCGAGCAGGGGGGGGCCGATCTCGTGCACCTCGACGTCATGGACGGGCACTTCGTGCCCAACCTCACCTTCGGAGCGCCGGTGGTCCGGGCGGTGGCGGCGCACACCGACCTGCCGCTCGACGTCCACCTGATGGTCACCGATCCGGGAGGGATGATCGACGCCGTCCTCGAGGCGGCGCCGGCGATGATCTCGGTCCACTGGGAGGCGGCGACCCACCTCGACCGCCTGATGGCGAGGATCCGTGAAGGCGGGGCCCGGGCCGGCGTCGCCCTCAATCCCGCCACGCCGGTCGGGCTGCTGGCGGACGTCCTGCCGGCGATCGACTTCGTGGTGCTGATGTCGGTCAATCCGGGGTTCGCGGGCCAGCCGTTCGTCCCCTACGTGCTCGACAAGGCGGCGCGCCTGCGAGCGATGATCGAGGCGGCCGGTGTCGCCGTCGAGATCGAGATGGACGGCGGCATCAAGCTCGGCAATGTCGGCCGGGTGGCGGCCAGCGGCGTCGACATCGCGGTCGCCGGCTCCGAGGTCTTCGGAGCCGACGATCCGACGGCGGTCATCGGCCGCCTGCGGCACCCCTCCCGCGAGGAGGTCGCATGAGGGCGCGGGTCGTCGGCATGGCGGTCGCCGTCGCCCTCTGCGTCGCCGGCTGCGGCGGCGGTGCCAAGGAGGATCCGATCCTGCGACTCTCCGCCGCCGAGGCGTTCGCGGAGGGTCAGCGCCTGATGGAGGCGGAGAAGTACCAGCTCGCTCGCGAGTACTTCGCCCATGCGTTCCAGACCGCCCCCAACTCGGAGATCGGACGCGACGCCCTGCTGGCGCAGGCCGACGCCTACTTCCTCGCCGGCGGCGAGGTGAACCTGGTGCGGGCGGAGGCGAAGTACCGCGACTTCAACAACCGGTACCCGACCAGCGAGAAGGCGAGCTTCGTCCAGTACCAGATCGCCAACAGCCTCGCGCAGCGGATGCGGAAGGCCGATCGCGACCAGTCGGAGACCCGCAAGGCGATCGAGGCCTTCGAAGAGCTCCTCACCCTCTACCCGACCAGTCCGTACACCGCCGAGGCGGAGGCGGGGATCGCCCGCCTGCGCTCCAATCTCGCCCGCCACGAGTACCTGGTCGCCAAGTACCAGCTCCGCCGCGGCCTGGTGGAGGCCGCCAAGACCCGCCTCACCTACCTGCTCGATCGCTTCCCGGAGTACGAGGAGCGAGATCTCGCCCTCTACAGCCTCGGCGTCGCGCACGACCGACTCGACGAGCCGGAGGCCGCCGCGGAGGCGTTCGCGCGCCTGCGCGACGAGTTCCCGAGCAGCGAGTACGTCGCCAAGATCCCGCCGGAGTACGGTCCGTGACGCGGCGCCGGTGGGCGGTGGTGCCGCTGCTGGCGCTCACGGTGGGGTGCGCCGGTCTGCCGGGCCGGTCGCCGCGCACCCCCGCCGCCGCACCCGAGGACGAACGCCGGCGGCTGGAGGCGGCGATCGTCGAGCTCGAGCGTCAATCGGCGATGGCGCAGGCGGAGATCCGCCTGCTCCGCCAGCGGGTGGCGCAGCTGATGATCGAGGTCGAGCGGCTCGACGCCGCCGCCC
>JBPEXA010000303.1:0-4980 GCA_052032135.1 Thermoanaerobaculia bacterium
GCTGCAGCCGGTAGTAGCGCTTCGGCCTTCCGGGGAGGAAGTCGACCGTCAGCAGCTCGCCGCCCGAAAAGACGCCGCCGACGATGTGCTCGCTGCGGACGACGATCCCCTGCTCGCGGTAGAAGATCTCGTAGTCCTCGACCTCGACGAAGCGGGCGCCGAGCCCCGCCGAGCGGGCGAGGGCGACGAACAGGTTGACGAGGGAGAGGCAGTTGCCGGCGCGCTCCTCCCACGCCTCGGCGGCGGTCAGCGTCGGCCGCCGGCGGTAGCGAAAGTCGAGCCCCTGCTCGGTCGAGAAGATGAGGTCGACGATCGCCTGCATCCGTCGGCCGGCTCCGCGAGGGAGGTCGTCGCCGAGCTGGGCGCGCATCTCGGCAGTGGCGGCGAACGGCAACGCCGTGCCGTCCGGGAGGGTCGGCGTCGCCGCCGGCAGGCCGCCGGCCACCGACATCACCGCGCACAGGGCGACCGCTCGGCGTCCCACGGGGGGTGCAACCGGCGTCGCCGACCGCCGATTCCGCGAGTCGGGGTTGGTGGCCGCCTTGCGGAGGCGCGGGAGGACTCTCCCGCCGGCGATCACTGGATGTAGCCGAGCGATCGCAGCTGGCGCAGCTGCTCGGGAGTGAGCTCGACCTCCTCGCCCGGGGTGAACCGGCCGGCGAGCGCCTGGTGCGCCTGCCACAGCTCGAGCAGCTGACGCCGGTAGGCCTCGACCCGCTCGGGGTGCTCGTCGTTGACCGCCTGGCGCACGAAGGGGTCGGCCTCGAGGTCGTACAGCAGCAGCCTCGGCACCTCCGGGTAGACCGGGTGGAGCGCCCCCCACCGGCCGCCCGCGGGCACCGCGTGGCGCCCCATCCCCTCGCCGGCGCCGGCCGGCGCGGGGCCGATCTCGAGCGAGGCACCCCACCGGCCGTCGACGATCTCGAGGTTGCCCACCATCTCGCCGGTGGCGTCGTCGATGCGGAACTCGTCGAGGACGACCGGCCGCAGCTGCTGGGCTTCGCCGCGCAGCAGCGGCGCCAGCGACTGCCCCTGCAACACCTCGGGCTGCGGCAGTCCGACCAGCTCGAGCAGGGTCGGCAGCACGTCGATCATCGACACCGGCTCGGCGATGCGCCGCCCGGCCTCGATCTCGCCCGGCCAGACGAAGAGCAGTGGGACCCGGGAAGAGTAGGCGTCGAACAGCGCCCCCTCCCACGGCTCGGGCTGGGGATCGAACAGGCCGCGGCCCCAGCGGGCGAACGATCCGGCCGGATGCCCGTGGTCGGCGCCGATCACCAGCAGTGTGGACGCCCACTCTCCGCGCGTCTTGAGCTCGGCGACCAGTCGCGCCAGCAGCGCGTCCTGATAGAGCATCGTCTCGTCGTAGAGCCCACGCCGGGTGTCGAAGTAGGCGTGACGGTCGATGCCGGTGCGCTCGAGAGCGACGTCGTAGAAGTCGACGATGCTGGTGCGGCCGAACAGGAAACCGGCGGTGCGGAACATCTGCCCTTCCCACTCCCGAGCCTGCTGCTCGCCTCCCGGCGGCACGAAGGTCCCGGCGACCGAGTCGTCAGGGTGGTTCGGCTCGTGCACGTCGGTGGTCTGGAAGTGCGTCCAGGTCGGCCCCCCGGGGTAGGCGTCGCGGAACTGCCAGAAGTAGCGGTGGAGGTCCTTCGACGACGTCGAGTGGTGCTCGACGCCGGTGTCGCGCAGGACGTCGACCCCCCGTTCGATGCCGATGATGCGGCCGGCGTTGGGATTGGCGCCGAACGAGGCGGTCTGATAGCCGGCGGCGCGGAAGTGCTCGGCCATGGTGACCGCCCCTTCCGGCACCGGCGTCGAGTGCACGCCGCGGCGCAGGCCGCCGAGGACGCTGTGGTGCAGGGAGGTCATGAAGGAGACGGTCGACGGCTGCGTCCAGGTCGAGTTGGAGTAAGCGCGCTCGAACAGCGTCCCCTCCGCTGCGAGCTGCTCGAGGAACGGCGTGGTCGGGCGGTCGTAGCCGTAGACGCTCATGAAGTCGGCTCCGGCACCGTCGATGACGTAGAAGATGACGTTCGGCAGCTCGGCGGCCCGCTCGCCGGAGGCGATCGGCGCGCCCCACAGCGCGACGCTCCCCTTGCGGTCGGCGTCGGCGTCGAGGATGACGGTGACGTCGCGGCCGGCGAACGGTGCGAGGTCGATCGAGCGTTGGCTCCAGGTCGTTGCGTCGGCCACCGCCTCCTCGAACAGCAGCTGCGGCTCGGCCTCTCCCTCGCGCACCGACACGGAGTAGCGGACGGCATCGCCCGGCGTCACCGCCAGGCCGAGGTCGAGACGGCCGCCGTCCGGCACCCGGAGGTCCCATTCGGCCTGCGCCGGGGTGTGGGCGAAGAGCGTGGTCCGCGTCTCGCCGTCGCGCACGACGTGACCGACGCCGTGGTCGTCGAGGAAGGCGGCGCCGCGCGGCACCAGCTCGATCGACAGCACGTCGATCTCCGCCGGCTCGATGGCGGCGACCACCACGCCGATGCTGTCGAGCGGCGTGTCGACGTCCTCGTCGTCCCGCGCGCGCAGAGGGATCGCGTAGGTCTGCACCGAGCCGTCGTTGAAGACCGGCGGCGCCTCGTCGGTGGAGAAGAAGAAGACGAGATCGGTCGGCACCGCTCCCTCGGCGCCGAGGTTGTGGGTGACGGTCATGCCGGCGAAGCGGTCGTTGGAGCGAGCTCGAATGCGCACGCTCTCCCAGTCTCCGAGCCGCAGCTCGTCGCCCAGCTCGCTCCACAGCCCGCCGATCAGCAGCATCGTCTGCGGGGTCGGCGAGCGGTCGACCGCCACCCGCAGCGCGTCGTCCTCACGGACCGTGTCGACGGTGGCGAGGAAGCCGGTGTGCGCGTGATCGAGGGGCCGCCAGGCGGGCTGCTCTTCGTGGAAGCTCCACCGCCGTTGCTCGCGGGCGGCGAAGGGCGCCGCCGCGGAGACGATGCGCTGCTCGTCGAGACTCGAGGCGAGGTGCACGACGCCGGCCGTCGCTCGGTCGCCGCCGACGGTTCCGTCGTTCGAGCAGGCGAGCGTCGTCAGCAGCAGAGCACAGGCCGGGGCGGCGAGCGGTCGCGACGGCATGGGGACCTCCGTTTCGAGAGTTGGCGGGCGGCAGTATAAGCCCCGTTGGAGGTACGCGCGGCCACCGCCGGTGGTTGTGGGGGCGGTCCCGGGGGCCGCCTTCGGTGACGGGCGGCCGTATACTGCCGGCGATCGATGGCACCGGACCTGGAGACCTTCAAGCACCTCGGCGAGGCACTCGCCCTCGGGCTGCTGGTGGGGATCGAGCGCTACCGCGGCAGGGTGGGGGAGGGGCACGTGGCGGGGGTCCGCACCTTCGCCATCTTCGGCCTCCTCGGCGGCATCGCGCGCCTGGTCGACGAGCCGCTGCTGACCGCCATCACCTTCGCCTCGCTGGCGGCGATGATCGCCCTGTCGTACCACCGCTCGCCGCCGGGCAAGCTCGGCCTCACCACCGAGATGGCGGCGATCATGGTGTTCTGGCTCGGCTACCTGGTCGCCGACTACGAAGCGGAGGCGATCAGCGCCGGCATCGTGCTGACCATCTTCCTCGAGGCGAAGCAGTGGCTGCACCATTTCGTCCGCGAGCGCATCCGCGCCTCGGAGTTCGAGGCGACCCTCAAGTTCCTGGCGGTCGTCCTCGTCGTCTACCCGGTGCTCCCCGACCGGCCGCTCGATCCGTGGGGGCTGGTCAACCCACGGCTGGTGTGGGGGCTGGTCATCCTGGTCTCGACGCTCGGCTTCGCCGGCTACCTGCTGATGCGCTGGCTCGGCGAGCGGCGGGGGCTGATGATCGCCAGCGTCGCCGGCGGCCTGGTGTCGACGACGGCGACCACGGTGTCGCTCGCCGCCCGCGCCCGCCGCCACCCGGAGGCGAGCCGCCTGCTCGGCACCAGCGCCGTGCTCGCCAACGCGGTGCAGGGTCCACGGCTGCTCTTCCTCAGCGCCGCGGTGGCGCCGGAGCTCGCCCGCCGGCTGCTGGTGCCGCTGCTCGCGATGGGAGCGGTCGGCGTCGTCGGCACCTGGCTGCTCGCCCGCCGCCAGCCGGCGGAGGAGGAGGAGGAGCTGACGCTGCAGAACCCGTACTCGCTGAGGCCGGCTCTCAAGTTCGCCGCCTACTTCGTCGCCATCCTGAGCCTCGTCAAGGTGACCGAGATGTGGCTCGGCGGCCGCGGCGTGCTGCTCGCCGCCGCGCTCGGCGGTGCCGGCAGCGTCAGCGCCGTCACCCTCTCGGTGTCGGCTCTCGCCGACCAGGGGACGATCCCGGTGATCGCGGCCGCCGGCGCGGTGATGATCGCCATCACCGTCAACGCGGTGGTCAAGTGGCTGCTGGCGCGCGCCAACGGCACGCCGCAGATGGCGTTCTGGCTGGCGGGCGGCCTGGCGACGATGCTGGTGACCGCTGCGGCGCTGCTGTGGCTGGCTCCGGCGTGAGCTCGCCGCCGCCGCGGCGTCAGTCGATGTAGCCGAGCGCTCGCAGGTCGTCGAGGATCGCTTCGTCGGCGGTCGAGGTCTCGGGGGCGTCGACGGCGCGCCTCCCCCAGCTGGCGATACGGCGGACCGGCCGCTCCCGCAGCGGCGAGCGCAACAGCTCGAGCCACGGTTCGCCTGCGAAGTCGTCGGCGACCGGCAGACCGAGGGCGTGGAGCAGCGTCGGGGCGATGTCGTGGATGTCGACGTCGCCGACATCGGCATCGGGATCGACGTCGGGGCCGGCGGCGAAGACGACCCCCTTGGTGTGGTCGCTGTGCGAGCCGGAGAGGGTGCGGATCTCCGGCAGCCAGCGCTCCCAGACGGTGGTGCCGTATCGCAGGTCGCGGGTGACGCCGGCGGTCGACACCGCGACCACGAGGTCGGCGCCGTCGCGCGCTTCGCGCGGCTTCGGATCGCGGACCGAGAAGACCGGCTCGCCGCCGAGATAGGTGACCCCGTCGAGCTCCCGTTCGAGACGCCGGC
>JBPEXA010000304.1:0-1648 GCA_052032135.1 Thermoanaerobaculia bacterium
GCCGTCGCCCTGGCGCTGATCGCCGGCACCTTCGCCTACCTGCTCGCCCAGTGGCCGCGCCGCGTCGAGGCCGAGCTCGCGGCGCGGGAGCGGGACCTCGAGGCGGCCAACCAGCGCTGGATCGCGGAGGTGGAGAAGCGCCGCAGCCTGCAGCGCGAGGCGGACATGGTGTTCCGCCGCGACTCGCTGACCGGCCTCGCCAGCCGCGAGGACTTCCTCGGCCGCGTCGGCCGCGCCCTCGAGCGCAGCCGCAACGACCCGCAGTACGAGATCGCGGTCCTCTTCGTCGGCCTCGACCGCTTCAAGAACGTCAACGACAGCCTCGGGTACAGCGCCGGCGACAAGGTGCTGCGCGAGGCCGCCTACCGGCTCGAGCGCTCGGTGCGGCCGGGCGACGACGCGGCCCGCATCGGCAGCGACCGCTTCGCCATCCTGCTCTACGACATCGGCTCCGTCGAGCTGGCGATCGAGACCGCCGACCGCGTGCTGCAGGCGATGCAGGCGCCGATCGAGGTCGACGGCCACGAGATCTTCCTCAGCGTGTCGATCGGTGTCCACCTCGCACGGGGCGACGTCGAGCGCCCCGAGGAGTCGCTGGCGCGAGCGGAGAGCGCCCTCCACCAGGCTAAGAGCCGCGGCGGCGGCCAGGCGGTGATCTTCGACCCGGCGACGCCCCCCAAGGCGGGGTCGACCCTGCAGCTCGACTCCGATCTGCGCCGCGCCCTCGGCGGCGACCAGTTCCGCCTCGCCTACCAGCCGATTCTCGAGCTGCGATCGCGGCGCATCGTCGGCATGGAAGCGCTGCTGCGCTGGCTCCACCCGGTCGACGGCGTGGTGATGCCGGCCACCTTCATCCCCCACGCCGAGGAGACCGGCCTCATCGTGCCGATCACCCGCTGGGCGCTCGAGAGCGCGGTGAGCCAGCTCTCGCACTGGACGGCGACCGGCGCCGTCGAGCGTAACTTCTACCTCAGCGTCAACCTCTCCTCGCGCGACTTCGACGAGCCCGACCTGCCGCGCTTCGTCGGCGACCTGATCGCCGCCAGCGGGCTGCCGTCGGGCGCCCTGCGCCTCGAGATCACCGAGGGGGTCCTGATGCGCAACCTGCAGCTCGCCAGCCACCGCATCGACGAGCTGCGCGCCCTCGACGTGCCGCTGCTGCTCGACGACTTCGGCACCGGCTACTCGTCGCTCTCCTACCTCGACCGCTTCGCCCTCGACTACCTGAAGATCGACCGCTCCTTCGTGCAGCGGCTGTCGGCGGGCGACGACGCGCTGGTGCGCGCCATCGTCGAGCTCGCCCGCCACCTCGACATGGACGCCATCGGCGAGGGGATCGAGCTCGAGTCGGAGTGCGCGCAGCTCGAGGGGCTCGGCTGCCGCTTCGGCCAGGGCTACCACTTCGCCAAGCCGCTGTTCGCCGAGGAGGCGATCGGCCTGGTGGCCGACAACGTCGGCCGCAGGGCGGTGGGCGCGTGAGCGGGGGAGCCGGCCCGGTGCGGGACTGGCGACCGCCCGGCAAGCGAGCCGCGGTCTGCTTCAGCATCGACGACGTCCACCCCGCCCGCTCGACCGACCCCTACGAGGCGGGCGGCGATCTCGGTGACGGCTGCCTCGGCCACCTCGAGTGGCTGCTCGAGCGCCATCC
>JBPEXA010000305.1:0-4704 GCA_052032135.1 Thermoanaerobaculia bacterium
TTCGAGCGCACCGGCCTCAAGTACTACGGGCATCTCGATCTCAAGCCGGGCGCCTACCTGATCCGGGTGATGGTGCGCAACGCCAAGACCGGGCGCATCGGCGTCCACACCGTGCCGGTCGATGTGCCGCAGTACGAGGACGCCGAGCCGCAGATGCTGCAGCCGTTCTTCGTCGACGAGTCGCAGTGGTTCCTCGTCCGCGAGCAGTCGCAGGACAACTACTCGGGGTCGGTGATCTACCCGTTCACCGTCAAGGGGGAGCCGTACATCCCGGCGGCGCGGCCGGCGGTGACCGCCGAGGCGGACGCCGAGCTCTGTCTCGTCGCCTACAACCTGGAGGCGTCGGAGTTCGACCTCGAGGGGTCGATCGTCGGTGAGGACGGTGAGCTCGTCGCCCGCGCCGACTTCGCCGACTTCGAGCGGACGGTGACCGGCATCCAGGGGGTCGACAAGTTCGTCGCCCGCCTGCAGACCGCCGGGCTCGCCGAGGGGGAGTACACCCTCCAGGTCGCGCTCACCGACCGCGCCGGCGGCCGCCATCTCGGCAGCGTGCCGCTGGTCGTCAACTGAGTCGAAATAACGGACGAGGTGCCGCCCGTTGCAGGTGGCGAACGCCCATCGGCGGTCGGCCGCTCGCCCGCCGGCCGATGCCCCAGGGAGGAACGAGATGAGACGCAGAGGATGGATGGCGGCCGCGGTCGCGATGGTGACGGCGGCTGCCGGGAGCGCTCAGGACCGCTTCTCGGACAGCGCCGACGTGCTGGTGGTCGAGATCCCGGTGCAGGTGATCGAGGACGGCAGGCCGGTGCGCGGCCTCACCGCCGACGACTTCGAGGTGCTCGAGGGTCGCAAGCGCCAGCCGATCGTCGGCTTCGACGCCATCGACCTGACGTTGACCGGCGACGATCCGACGGCGGTGCAGGCGATGCCGGTGGCGGTGGGCCGCCACTTTCTCTTCCTCTTCGACCTCTCCTTCTCGTCGCCCGCCTCCGTGCTGCGGGCGCGCGAGGCGGCACAGGATCTGGTGGCCAGATCTCTCCACCCCTCCGACCTCGCGGCGGTCGCCACGTACTCCTCGAGCCAGGGGGTGCGCATCCCGCTGAGCTTCACCTCCGACCGCGATCAGCTCCACGCGGCGATCGAGACGCTCGCCATGCCAGAGCTCGTCGACGGGGTGCAGGATCCGCTCGGGCTGGTGCTGCTCGACGAGGCGAACGTCACCCGCGACGACCTCGACACCGGCCTCGAGTCGACCGGCGGGGCGGGCATCGGCGCCGCCGGCGTCGACGCCGACGCGGAGATCCGCGCGGTGCTCGAATCGATCGAGCGCGAGGTCGACATCGCCACCAATCGCAACAGCGTGCTCGCCCTCACCTCCTCGCTGCAGGAGCTCGGACAGCTGATGGGCGCGGTCGACGGGCGCAAGCACGTGGTCTATCTCTCCGAGGGGTTCGACAGCTCGATCGTCCTCGGCACCCGCGGCTCGACCCTCGACGAGCAGCGCCGCATCGTCGAGCAGAACGAGGCGGCGATGCGCGGCGAGGTGTGGAGCGTCGACTCGAACGAGCGGTTCGGCGACTCCTCGACCCAGAACCAGCTCACCCAGATGCTGCAGACCTTCGTCGACTCCGGCAGCACCATCGAGGCGGTCGACATCGGTGGCCTGCGCGCCGACGGCGGTGTCGAGCGGCGCAAGTCCTCCGACGACGCCCTCTTCTACATCGCCAACGAGACCGGGGGGGAGCTCTACCGCAACTTCAACGACCTCGGGCAGGCGATGGGCGAGATGCTGGAGCGCACCAGCGTCACCTACCTGCTGGCGATCCAGCCCGAGAAGGTGAAGTACGACGGCAAGTACCGCCGGCTCAAGGTGCGCCTCAAGGACGGTGACCGCGGGGTGCGGATCGTCCACCGCCCCGGCTACTTCGCGCCGCGGCCGTACGCCGAGCTGTCGCCCGCCGAGCGCCGGCTGGCGACCGCCGAGCAGATCCTCTCCGGCCGCGAGGGGGGGACGGTGGCGACCTCGGTGCTGGCGGCGCCGTTCGAGTACGGGCCGTCGTCCGCCTACGTGCCGGTGCTGGTCGAGATCGACGGCGAGGACTTCCTCGCCGGCCACCGCGGCGAGGCGCTGCCGACCGAGCTCTACGTCTACGCCATCGACGCCGAGGGGAAGGTCCGCGACTTCATCGCTCAGGCGATGGCGCTCGACCTCGCCAAGACCGAGGGGATGCTGCGCCAGAACGGCTTCAAGTTCTGGGGCAACATGGAGCTGCCGCCGGGCGACTACTCGATCCGGGTGGCGGCCCGCAACAGCGCCTCGGGTGCCTCGGGGACGGCGGTCACCAGCGTGCGGGTGCCCGACTTCGACGGCGAGGGGGTGCTGCTGCCGCCGATGTTCCCCGAGCCCCCGGGCACGTGGCTGCTCGGTCGCGAGTCGGGCGCCGAGAACGACCCCTATCCGTATCCGTTCCTGCTCGACGGCCAGCCGTACATCCCCGCCGCCAGGCCGCTGCTGCGCGCCAACGGCCGCGCTCAGGTGAGCCTCATCGGCTACGGCCTCGGGGAGAGCTCGCTGGCGGCGCGGGCGGAGCTGTTCTCGATCGACGGCGAGGCGGTGCCGGGAGCGGTCAGCCTCACCCTCGACGCCCGCCCCTCGACCGAGGCGGCCGGCCTCGATCGGCTGGTGGCGAGCCTCGAGGCGGCCGACGTGGCGCCCGGCGACTACAGCCTGGTGGTCACCGTGCGCGACAACGACACCGGGGCGACGCAGTCGAGCTCGATCGCGGTGCGCGTCGCCGGCTGAGGCGGGGTTCGGCTCAGCGCTCGAGCCACGGCTCGAGGCACGGCGCCCCCTGCCGGTAGCGCTCGAGACAGCGCCGCTGGGTCGCCGAGCCGCCGCCCGCGGCGCGCTCGACCACCTGCTGTTGCAGCTGCCGCGCGTCGTCGAAGGCGCCGTTGGCGGCGAGCGCCATCGCCAGCGTCTCGGCATGCTCGGCGGTCGGCTCGCGCTGCATCAGGTCGCGGGCGAGCTCGAGGGCGCGCGGCGGATCGCGCAGCTCGGCGTCGGGGACCGTCGCCAGCGCGCGCGCCAGCAGGTGGCGCACGGCGTCGGGCGCGCCGTCGCGGCCGGCGCTCTCCGACAGGTGGCCGATCGCCGCCGGGTAGTCGCGGGCGAGGAGCAGGGCGAGCCCGCGACCGAACCGCGCTCCGCCGTCGTCGGGGCGCACCTCGAGCAGTCGCTCGAAGGCGGCGGCGGCGCGGTCGAAGCGGCCGAGCCGGCCGTGCAGCGTGGCGGTCGCCTGCAGCGCGTCGGCGGCGGCGGGGTCGATCGCGAGCACCGCCCGCAGGTCGTCGAGCGCCGCATCGAGACGCCCCAGCTGCTGGCGGACGGTCGCCCGCTGCATCCGCAGCTCGCGGTTGTCGGTCTCGAGGGCGAGCGCCCGGGTGAACGACCGCTCGGCCTCTGCGAGCCGGCCGACGCGGCTCTGCGCATAGCCGAGGAAGCCGAGCGTCTGGGCGACGTCCGGCTCGAGATCGATCGCCCGCTCGAGGTGGGGGAGAGCGCGCTCGAAGTCGCCTCGGCCGGCGAGGATCTGTCCGGTGGCGAAGTGCGCGTAGACGTTGTCCTCGTCGAGGCGGAGGATCTCGTCGAGCTCCCGCAGCGCCGCCTCCGGGAAGCCGGCCTCGAGCAGCGTCGAGGCGAGGCCGGTGCGGGTCGTGATGTCCTGGGGATCGGTGTCGAGAGCGGTGCGGAACGCCGTGATCGCGGTGTCGAGATCGCCACCGTTGCGCGCCGCGACGGCGATCGTCAGCGGCAGCCCCTTGCCGCGGCCGAGGTCGTCGAGCGCCACCACCAGCGGGTCGTCGAAGGTGACCCGGCTGCGGCCGTGCCGGGCGAGCCGCTCGCGCGCCTCCTCGCGCCGTCCCAACGCCCGGTAGGCGAGCCCGAGCTGGTAGTGGGCGGTCGCCGCCTCCGGCTGCTCGGCGACCACCCGCTCGAGCTCGTCGGCCGCAGCCGCGTAGTCGCGCTCGAGCAGCTTCGCCTTGCCGAGGCCGTAGCGGGCGGCGGTGAACGACGGATCGTCGGCCAGGATCGCCTCGAAGATCTCGACCGCCGCCGCGACCCGCCCACGGTCGAGCTCGACCTCGCCGAGGCGCTGGCGGGCGGGGCGGTAGCCGGGGTCGAGCGCGATCGCCGCTTCGAGCCCCTCCGCCGCGGCATCGAGATCACCCGCCTGCTGGCGACCGTAGCCGTAGAAGTAGGCCCACTCGAAGGCGGTCGGGTCGAGCGCTCGGGCGTTGGCGAGCGCCGCCCGCGCGCTGTCGGACAGCTCATAGAGCAGCGCCGCCTTGCCGAAGGCGCCGAAGGCGGCGGCGCGCCGGCGCGGATCGAGGTCGGCCGTGGCGGCCGACTCGAGGGCGCCGTGGGCGGCGCGCAGCTGCTCGGCGACCGCGGCGTCCATCGCTTCGAGCCGGGGGAGCGGCACCGGCTCGAGCGTCGGCGTGGCGGCCGCGGCGACGGCGGCGGCGAGCGTCAGCGCCGCCCCGATCGCCGTGGCACGAGCGGGCGACCGGGCGGCCGTCATCGAGCGCCTTCCGCCAGCAACGGCACGCTCAGGTAGGCGCCCGCCCGGGGGGACCGCAGCACCCGTGTGCGGCCGCCGGGGTGGATGATGCGGATCGCCGTCGGCGCGGTCGCGGCGA
>JBPEXA010000306.1:0-6054 GCA_052032135.1 Thermoanaerobaculia bacterium
CTGGTCAGCCGCGAGCTGTCGCCGCTGGAGCCGGGAGTGGTGACCGTCGGCTCGTTTCACGCCGGCTTCAAGCACAACATCATTCCGGATGTCGCCGAGCTCGAACTGACGGTGCGCGCCGACAGCCAGCAGACGCGGGAGAAGCTGCTCGCCGGCATCGAGCGGATCGCCCACGGCGTCGCCCGCGCCGCCGGCCTGCCGGAGGAGCTGTTGCCGGTCGTCGAGCACGGCTTCGAATCGACGCCGACGACGGTCAACGACGCCGAGCTGGTCGAGCGGGTGCGGGCGGTGTTCGTCGACGCGTTCGGGGAGGAGGGGCTCTACGACGACGTCCGCACCGGCATGGGCGCCGAGGACTTCGCCTACTTCGTGCAGACCGAGCACGCCGTCCCCGGCGCCTATTTCTCGGTCGGAGGGACGCCGCAGGCGGCGCTCGACGCCGAGGCGGCGGGTGGTCCGCCGGTGCCCTCCCACCACTCTCCCTTCTTCCGCATCGAGCCGGGGCCGGCCGTGCGGACCGGCGTCGAAGCGATGACGCGTGCGGTCCTCGAGCTGTTGCCGGTCGCCGCAGCCGTCGGCGCCGGCGGTTGAGAATTCGGTCGGCGGGCTTTATCCTCGGGGTTCCCGCGGACCAGTTCGGAGAGGGCATCAGGGGTACCACGGGGAACAGGTGTCGATGAAGAGGGTTACGAAGCACCGATCGGGTGCCGGATCGGGGGACCGGCGACAGGGAGGCTTCATCATCAGCCTCGAGCTGATGCTGATCCTCACCATCCTGGTGATCGGCACCTTCGTCGGTTGCGTCGCGGTGCGCAACGCGCTCTTCCAGGTGTCGGGGAGCTGGATCGCTCACTCCAATCGCATCTTCGACAGCACCACCCCCGAGCCGCTGCTGGTCGGCAAGGCGAAGACCTTCGATCTCTGCGAGGCGCCGCAGATCATCTGCCGCGATCCGCTCGACGGTCGCGCCGCGCTGCTCGGCGTCCGCCCCGACCGCTTCACCAGCCGCGACCGCGTCTACTACACCGGCCCCAACTGCACCGGGATCCCGTTCCTCGCGCCTCCCGGCAACCCGGCGTTCTCGGTCGGCTACTTCAACGCCCTGCAGAGCGTCAGCTTCGGTGTCGGGGCGCCCAGTACCTGGCCGGCGGATCCCGCGTTGGGGCCGGGCACCCTCTACCGCGCCGACGCCGGGCCGACGACGGCGGTGACCATCCTGTCGGTGTGGACGTCGCAGAACCCCGACTGCACCTTCCAGCCGCCGATGGTCGGCAGCGGCGGCGCGCCGATCACCGCCGCCCGTTGGGAGTTCACCGGCAACAGCCCGCTGCCGACGGTGACCGCGCCGGGGGTGTTGGCGTCCCCGGTGATCCCCTTCGACGGCCCGCCGACCCCCGGCAGCGCCCACATCGGCCCGGGCCCCTGCAACACGCGCGGCGCGCTCACCGAGCAGAACAACGCCACCATCTGCTCCTTCAGCCAGCAGATCGATCCGCTGCACTACCTGGAGATCACTCTCGGCTGCGCCGGCGGCACCTACGACCCCTCGAGCTTCGAGTTCCGGGCGCGACGCGCCGGCGCCGGGTCGCCGGCCAACGTCTACCTGCTGGCGAGCGACGACGGCTTCGTGACCTCCGAGATCGTCCCCCCCGGCGGCATCTTCGTCAACAGCGTCGGCGCCTTCGCGATGCCGCTCGACTGGACGCTCTACAGCTTCGATCTCGACGGGCTCGACAAGGCGGTGACGTGGTCGTTCCGGCTGCTGCTGCAGGACGTCGATCCCCCCGGAGGTTTCGGCGAGATCCGCTTCGACAACTTCGACATGAAGGGCGCCTGCTCGGGGCTGGGGACCGGCGGCGGCGCCAGCGGCATCGGCACCGAGGTGTGCACCGACCTGCCGGTCGGCGGCCTGCTCGACCTCCTGCCGGCGACCGCGGTCCGCAACGCCGACAACACGATGAACATCCTCGACATCTACACGCCGCCGTTCCAGATCCCGCCGCCGGGCAGCGAGCCGCTGATCCTGCTCGAGCCGGTTCCCGAGGGGGCGCCGATGCCGACGACGGGCACCCCGTTCACCGACGATCCGATCGAGCTGACGCCGCCGGTGCCGGAGGGGACGCCGAATCCGGCGACCGGCACGCCGCCCGACCCGCAGCCGGTGACGACCGAGCCACCGGAGGCGGAGGGCGGCTGAGGCGCCGGCGAGCGTCCCGCGGCCGGCCTCGCCTCGTGGGCCGCTCGTTGGGCCGCTGCTATAGTTCCGCGGCGCATCGAACGGCGCACGGAGACCCCTGATGGCAGCCCGCGACCGAGTGCAGCGCGCCCTGGTGATCAGCGAGGACGAGGCGACTCGCTCCGCCATCGAAGGGGCGCTGAGCGCCGCCCAAGAGCCGTTCGCGGTGCTCGCCGCCACCTCGTTCACCGAGGGGCTCGAGATGGCGCGGGCGACCGACCCCGGCTGCGTGCTGCTGGAGCTCGGCCCGGAGCTCGGCCTGGCGCTCGACGTCGCCCGCCAGCTGCGCCAGGTCGGTCGTCACATCGTCGGTCTCTACAACCCGCTGCTCGAGCAGTCGTCGGCGGGCGCCTTCTTCCGCCGCGCGACCCGCGCCGGCGTCGCCGATTTCGTGGCGTTGCCGGCAGCGGCGGCCGACCTGCTCGACGCCCTGCGCAACGCGCCGCCGGCGGCGGCCGGTGACGCGGAGGGGAGCGCCGTCACCTTTCTCTCCGCGCGCGGTGGGGTCGGCACCACGACGCTGGCGACCAGCACCGGCCTGGTGAGCGCCGGGTCGGGGGCGGTCGACGGCACGGTCGGACTCTGCGATCTCGATCTGCAGTTCGGCACCGCCGCCGACATCCTCGGTCTGTCGGTCGACCGCGACGTCGCCGACTTCGCCGCCGACATCGACGCCATCGAGACCCTCCCCGCCTACCTCGCCCGCCACGCCGAGACCGGGCTGCGGGTCCTCCCCCGCCCGCGACGACTGCGGGCCGCCGACGAACTGAGTCCGGAGGCGATCCGTCGCGTGCTGGTGGCGCTCAAGCGCCGCTTCGAGCTGCTGGTCGTCGATACGGCGCCGGCGCTCGACGCCGTCTCCCTGGCGGCGCTCGACTTCTCCGAAGCGGTGATCGTGCTCACCGACACCCTGCGCCCGTCCGTTGATGCAACGTTGCGCCTCATCGAGGCGCTCGACACGCTCGGCTTCCACGATCGACTGGCGCTGGTCACCAGTGGGCTCGAACGCGGCGATTCCGGGCTCGCCGTCGAGGAGATCGCCTCCCGTGCCGGCATCGAGGTGGCGATCGAGCTGCCGTACGAGAAGAACCTGCGGCGCTCGATCCAGGAGGCGCGACCGCTGGTGCTCGCCGATTCGAGGTCGCCCTACACCGGAGCGGTCGGCGATCTCGCCGAGCGGCTGGTCGACGCGATCGCCCGGCGGCGGCCGGCGGAGGCGGTCGCCGAGTGAGCGCCGGCGACGGCGGGGCGGTGCGGGGCTCGAACGCCCGGCGCGGCGCGCTGGCGGCTCGGCTCGGGCGCGCCGGCGACGCCGTCGGCGACGGCGGATCGGGACCGGCCGAGCGTCTCCGGCGCCAGCTGGTCGGCCGCCTCCTGCAGCGCATCGAACGCGGCACCGCCGGCTCGCTGCGCGACCCGTCGGCGGCGCTCTCCGAAGTGAGGGACCTGCTCGCCGAGACGCCGGACCTCGACGCGCTGTCGGCGACCGAGCGGGCTCGTCTCGAGAGCCAGCTGGTCGCCGAGCTGTGCGGCCTCGGGCCGCTCGAGAGCCTGATCGTCGACCCGACGGTGAGCGACGTGCTGGTCAACGCCCCCGACGACGTCTGGGTCGACCGCTTCGGCCGGCTGGAGCGCACCTCCGTGCGCTTCGAGGACGGCGACCACGTGCTGCGACTGCTCGGGCGCCTGGTCGGCGCCGCCGGCCGCCACCTCGACGAGGCGTCGCCGACGGTCGACGTCCGGCTCCCGGACGGCAGCCGGCTCCACGCCCTCATCCCGCCCCTGGTGCCGCATCCGATCGTGTCGATCCGGCGGCTGCGCAACGTCCCCTTCCGGCCCGAAGAGCTGGTCGCCGCGGGCTCGCTGACCGCCGACATGTGCGAGTTCCTCGCCGCCGCCGTCCGCTCGGGTCGCAACATCGTGATTTCCGGCGGCGCCGCGACCGGCAAGACGACGCTGCTGAACGTGCTGTCGACCTTCATCCCCCACGAGGAGCGGGTGGTGACGATCGAGGAGACCGCGGAGCTGCGGCTCGATCACCCGCACGTGGTCGCCGTCGAAGCGCGGCTCGCCAACGTCGAGGGTCGCGGCGAGATCAGCCTCCGCCACCTGGTCAAGAACTCGCTCCGGATGCGCGCCGACCGCATCATCGTCGGCGAGGTGCGCGGCGGTGAGGTGTTCGACATGCTCCAGGCGATGAACACCGGGCACGACGGCAGCTTGACGACGGTGCACGCCAACAGCCCGTCGGACGCGTTGCGCCGGCTGGAGAATCTGGTGGTGATCGGCGGCGTCGAGCTGCCCAGCTCGGCGATCCGCGAGCTGCTGGGCGCCACCCTCGACGTCGTCGTCCACCTGACGCGATTCAATGACGGCAGCCGGCGGGTGACGAGCGTCGCCGAGGTCGAGCACGACCACGGGCGGCTCGCGCTGCGCGAACTGTTCCTCTACGAGCGCCAGGAGGGCCTGCCGGGGGCGAGCGGCCTGCACCGCTCGACCGACGAGCGGTCGAGCTTCGAGTCGGCGCTGGCGCAGGCCGGTTATGATCGGCGCACCGAAAGCGGTTCTCAGCTGGTCACCGAGGAGGAGGGATGACGCCCGGTTTCGAGATCCTGTTGCTGATCCTGGCGATCGTCGTCGTCGCCCTGCTGGGCGCCGACCTCTGGCGACGCCGCGACCGGGCGACCGACGACGAGGGTGCGTCACCGGTCGGTCGCGAGGGGCGCATCAGCCACGCGATGAAGCGCGCCGGCCTCCCGGGCGGCATCGTCGGGTTCGTGGTCCTCGCAGCGGTGGTCGCGCTCGTCGTCTATCTGGTGGTGGTGGCGATCAACCCGCTCGCCTGGTGGATCGGTCTGCTGCTGTCGCTGCTCGCCGTCTATCTGCTGTGGACGGCCATTCGCGGCTGGGGGCGCCGCCGGGCGCAGCGCTTCGAGGTCCGCCTGGTCGACGCCATCGACACCATGATCGGTGGCCTGCTCGCCGGCGAGAACACGACCCAGGCGATGGCGACCGCCGCCGAGGCGGCCCAGGAGCCGGTCCGCACCGAGCTCGAGGAAGCGGTCAACCGGCTGTCGGTCGGCATGTCGATGCGCGAGGCGCTGTCGAGGATGGTCGATCGCTACGACTCCGAGGGGGTGCGCATCTTCGCCCAGACGCTGATCGCCCGGTCGCAGACCGGCGGTGATCTGGCGCCGGTGTTGCGCTCGGTCAACCGCCTCATCCGCGAGCGCATCCGCATGCGCCAGCGGCTCCACTCCTATCTCATCGGAGCGCGGGCCTCGGCGATCGCCATGGCGCTGCTCCCCTACCTGGTGATCGCCTTCATCTACTGGCAGCGGCCCGGGTGGTTCGACTCGCTGATGAACGACGCGGTCGGTTTCCGGCTGCTGCTGTTCGCCGTCATCCTGCAGGTGCTCGGCTTCCTCTGGCTGCGCCGCATCATGAGGGTGGAGATATGACCGTCGGCGGCCTCTGGTTCGACCTTCTGCTGCTGACGCTGCTGGTGGCGGCGCTCGCCGCCCTCTATTGGGTGGGTGCCGCGCGCCGCCCCTACGCCACCGCCGCCGAGGGCGGTTCATCCGGCTTCCTGCGCCGCCTCTGGTACTACCCGAGACTCACCCGTCAGGCGGGCTACGACCCCGCGACCTTCGCCTGGGTCTACTGGGCGACCAAGCTGCTGCTGCTCCTCCTGCTGCCGCTGATCCTGCTGCAGCTCTGGTGGTTCGTCGGCGGCCCGCCGGTCGTGCTGCTGATCGCGCTGGCGATCCTCGGTTTCTTCCTCCCCGACCTCTGGCTCGCCGGCGCCCGGCGGGCGC
>JBPEXA010000307.1:0-2165 GCA_052032135.1 Thermoanaerobaculia bacterium
GTCACACCGTCGACATCGACGTCGACGGCGAGCGGCTGGCGGTCGACACCGGCTTCATCGTCTTCAACCGCCGCACCTACCCCGCCTTCTGCCGCCTGCTCGCCGAGCTGGGGGTCGAGCCGCAGCGGTCCGACATGAGCTTCTCGATGACCAACGTCGCCAACGGCGTCGAATACCGGGCGACCGACCTGCGAACGCTCTTCGCCCAGCCGTGGAACCTGCTGCGCCCCTCGTTCCTGTCGATGGTGCGCGACATCCTGCGCTTCAACCGGCGGGCCCGCGAGGCGCTGGCGCCCGATCTCGAGCGCGCGACGCTGGGAGACTACGTGGCGATGGCGGGCTACGGCGAGCCGTTCCTGCGCGACTACCTGCAGCCGATGTGCGCGGCGATCTGGTCGACCTCGCCGGCGCGGGTTCTCGACTTTCCGGTGCAGTTCCTGGTGCGCTTCTTCGACAACCACGGCCTGCTGAGCGTCGACGGCCAGCCGGAGTGGCTGACGGTTCCGGGAGGGGCGCGCACCTACGTCGAGGCGCTCTGCCGGCCGTTCGCCGACCGCATCCGGACCGCTTCGCCGGTGCGGAGGGTCGACCTGACCGCCGAGGGTCCCGCCGTGGTGACCGACGGAGCGGCGGCGGAGCGCTTCGACCGTGTCGTGCTCGCCGTCCACGCCGACCAGGCGCTCGCGTTGCTGCCGAGCGCCGACGACGACGTGCGGGCGGTGCTCGCCGCCCTCCCCTACCAGCCCAACGAAGGGGTCCTCCACACCGACCGCCGGTGGCTGCCGCGGGCGCGCCGGGCGCGGGCGAGCTGGAACTACCGCTTCGACCCCCGTCGCAGCGGACGGGCGACGCTGACCTACGACATGACGCGCTTGCAGAGCCTCGGCGGGCGCCGCCGCGTCCTGCTGACGATCAACCCCGATCGCGAGATCGACCGGTCGCAGCTCCTCGGCCGCTTCCGCTACGCCCATCCCGGCTACACCGTGGAGTCGATGGCGGCGCAGCGGCGATGGTCGGAGGTCGACGGCCGGGGGGGCGTCCACCTCTGCGGCGCCTACTGGGGCTACGGCTTCCACGAGGACGGTCTCGCCAGCGGCTTGCGGGTCGCCGAGCGGGTGCGACGGAGGGTCGCGGCGTGACGCTCGCCAGCGCGCTCTACGAGGGGACCGTCGAGCACCGTCGGTGGGCGCCTCGCCCCCACCGCTTCCGCTACTCGATGTTCCTGGTCTATCTGGACCTGGCGGAGCTCGACCGCGTGTTCGACGGACGATGGCTGTGGTCGACCCGCCGGCGGGCGATCGCCGCCTTCGACCGCCGCGACCACTATGGCGATCCGGCCGTGCCGCTCGACCGGACGATCCGCGATCTCGTCGAAGCGCACGGCGCGCCGCGGCCCGCCGGCCCGATCCGCCTGCTCACCCACCTGCGCTACTTCGGCCACTGCTTCAACCCGGTCAGCTTCTACTTCTGCTTCACCGCCGACGGCGAGACGGTCGAGACGATCGTCGCCGAAGTCGACAACACGCCGTGGGGGGAGCGCCACTGCTACGTCCTGAGCGACGCCGAGCGCACCGGCGAGCCGCTGCGCTACACCACCGAGAAGGCGTTCCACGTCTCCCCCTTCCTGCCGATGGACCTCGTCCACCACTGGGCGTTCACCCCACCGGGGGAGCGGCTGTCGGTGTTCGTCGACGACCATCGCGACGGCGAGCGGGTGTTCGCCGCCGCCATGTCGCTGCGCCGGCGGCCGATCGACGGCCGGCAGTGCGCGCGGGCGTTGGTCCGCTTCCCGCTGATGACGGTGCAGGTGCTGGCCGCCATCTACTGGCAGGCGCTCCGGCTGTGGATCAAGCGGGCGCGCTTCCACCCCCACCCACGGACCCTCGGGGGTCGATCGTGAACCGCCTCGACCGGCTGGCGCGGTCGCTGGTCGACGCCCGGCTGGCGACGCTCGAGCGGGGCGAGCTGTTCGTCGCCGACGCCGCCGGCACGCGCCGATTCGGGACGGCGGCGAGCGGTGCGAGCGGCCGCATCGAGGTGCGCGACCCGGCGTTCTACCGCCGCCTGGTGCTCGGCGGCAGCATCGGCGCGGCGGAGAGCTACGTCGCCGGCGAGTGGGAGTCCCCCGACCTCGCCGCCGTGGTCCGCGTGGTCGCCGGCGACCG
>JBPEXA010000308.1:0-6786 GCA_052032135.1 Thermoanaerobaculia bacterium
GAGAGCGGCGGTCGGCGTCTGGCGGTCACCGTCGACCAGCAGATCGCCGGCGTCCACGTCCCCGAGGATCTCGACCCGGGGGTGTGGGCTCGCCGCCTGCTCGCGGTCAACCTCTCCGACATCGCGGCGATGGGTGCCCGGCCCGCGGCGGCGCTGCTGACCCTCGCCGTCCCCCCCGCCTTCCCCATCCGCCGGTTCCTCGACGCCGCGGTGCAGGCATGCCGGCGCCACGACCTGGTGCTCGCCGGCGGGGACATGGCGACGGCGCCGGTCGCGGTGACCACCATGACGCTGCTCGGCCGCCGACCGCCGCGCGGCCGATGGCTGCCGCGCACCGCGGCCCGACCGGGCGACACGGTGTGGGTCGGAGGGCCGCTCGGAGGCTCGGCTGCGGGCCAGCGGCTCGTCGCGCTCGGAGCCCGCTGGAACGGACGACGGGTCGATCTGCCGCCCGCCCTCGAAGAGCGGTTCGGCCATCGCGCCGCTCGCCGTGCGGTCCGCCGTCACCTCGACCCGAAGCCCCAGCTCGAGCTCGGCGAGTGGCTCTCCCGGCGGCGGCGAGCGGCGGCGATCGACGTCTCCGACGGTCTCGGCATCGACCTCTCCCGCCTCGCCGCGGCGAGCGGCGTCGGGGCGGAGATCGACGCGCAACGGCTGCCGATCGCCCGCTCGGCGATCGCCCTCGCCCCTCGCCTCGGGGTCGACGCTACCGAGCTCGCCTTCGCCGGCGGCGAGGACTACGTGCTGCTCTTCGCGCTGCCACCGTCGATCCGCGTCCCCGCCGAGCTCGGCGCCGTGGCGATCGGCCGGACGACCGCAGGCGGCGAGCTGGTGCTCGTCGACCGCGGCGCCCGCCGACCGCTACCGGCGACCGGGTGGGACCACTTCGACGCGGTCAGCGACCCTTGATCGTCACCTGGATCGGCTTCTTCAACGCCTTCACCAGGTCGGCGACCGCTCGCTCCAGCTTCTGAATGCGGGCGGTCAGCTCGCGATTCGACTTCCCGCGCGAAGAGCTCTGCTTCCCTGCCGGCCGGCCGGGGCGGCTCTCGCTGCGCAGCTGGCGGAAGACGGCGATCGCCTCCTTCGGGTAACGCCGCTTGCGACCCGATCCGACGTGCGGGATCCGATCGAGAAACAGCTTCGTGTAGCGCGACAGCGTCGGGTACGAGATGCCGGTGATGCGGCCGATCTCCGTCAGGGTGAGGAGATCGTCGCTCGCCGCCGCCGTCTTCTTCGCGGCGGCCCGTCGCTTCCGCGGCCGCCCGCGCTTGGCGAGGTTCTCGGCCTTGATCTGCTGCAAGACCTCGACCGCCTCTCGGGGATAGCGTTGACGGCGCCCCTCCCCCACAGACGGGATGCGATCCTGATAGTTGCGCTTGTATTTTTGCAGCGTCGGCATCGAGATCGATGCCATCTTTCCAATCTCGGTCAGGGTGTAGAGGCGCTCTCCGCCGCCCTGTGCAGCGCCGCCGCGAGACGCCCGCTTGCGGGTCGCCCGCTTGCTGGTCGCCCGCTTGGCCGCCTTGCGAGGCGCGCTCCGCTTCGCCGCCTTCTTCCCCGTTCTCGCTCGCTTCTTGGCGGCCCGCTTGCGGGTCGTCGCTCGCGCTCCACCACTCTTCTTCGCCGCCGTCTTGCGACGCCCCGCTCTCTTCTTCGCAGCTGCCATGCCTCTCCTTTCTTCACGCAACCTTCACGTTTCGTTGCGTGAAACGGTTCTTCGGGCGAGCGAATTATCGAAGGAGCGGACCTTCCGGTCAAATGCACTCTTCAACTACTTTCCATTTCCATTTCGAGAGCCGCCGCCGGGCTCCAGCCACTCGACGAGCGCGTCGCCGAGGAAGTTGAGCCCCATGACCGTCAGCAGGATCGCGATGCCGGGGAAGAGGGCGAGGTGGGGAGCGTCGAGGAGGTGGCCGCGACCGGCGTTGATCATCGCCCCCCAGGAGGGCGTCGGTGGCTGGATGCCGAGGCCGAGGAAGGAGAGGCTCGCTTCGGCGAGGATCGCGCCCGCCATGCCGAGGCTCGCCTGCACGACGAGGATCGGCAGCACGTTGGGCAGCACGTGGCGGCGGACGACGGCGAGGGGCGAGAGCCCGATGGCGCGCGCGGCGACCACGAACTCGAGCTCCCGCAGCTTGAGCGCCTGGCCCCGCACCAGCCTCGCGTACCCGACCCACCCGATGACCACCAGAGCGAGCACCACGTGCCGCAGCGCGGGACCGAGCACGGCGACCAGCGCGATCGCCAGCAGGATCCCCGGGAACGACATGAACACGTCGGTCAGCCGCATCAGCGCGCCGTCGGTCCGCCCCCCGGCATAGCCGGCGACCAATCCGATCAGGGTACCGATCGACCCCGCGAGCACCACCACGGCGAGGCCGACGCCGACCGAGACGCGGGTGCCGGCGATCAGCCGCGACAGGATGTCCCGGCCGAGCTCGTCGCGACCGAGAGGATGCTCCGCGCTCGGCGGCTCGAGGCGCCGCTCGAGCTGCTGTGCGGCCGGATCGTGGGGGGCGAGCCACGGCGCCGCGAGAGCGACCAGGCCGACCGCCACCGCCAGCGAGCCGCCGACCCAGAGGCCGAAACGCGACCGCCTCACCGTCCCCTCCCCTCGCGCCCACCGATGAGCGCCGACGCGCCTAGAATGAGGGGGTGAGCGTCAAGGAGGAGAGGTATCGGCAGCTGCACCGCGAGGTCGCCGGCCTGCTCGAAGGCTCCGGGGACCCGATCTCGGTGATGGCCAACGTCGCCGCGGCGATCCATCACGCTCTCGACGAGGCGAGCTGGGCCGGCTTCTACCGGGTGGTCGAACCGGACCTGCTGCGCGTCGGCCCGTTCCAGGGGCCGGTCGCCTGCGTCGAGATCCCGTTCGATCGGGGGGTGTGCGGCGCCGCCGCCCGCAGCGGACGGACCCAGCTGGTCGACGACGTTCACGCCTTCGACGGGCACATCGCCTGCGATCCGGAGTCGCGCTCGGAGATCGTCGTGCCGATCCGCGACGCCGACGGCGAGGTCCGCGCGGTGCTCGACGTCGATTCGCGCCGGCCGGCCGCCTTCGACGCCGTCGATCGGCGGGAGCTCGAGCGGCTGGCGACGACGATCGCGCCGCATGTCACTCCAGCCGGATCCGGGCATCGAGCAGCGCGTACGCCAGGTCGGTCAGCAGATTGAGGAGCAGGTAGCTCATGGCGATGATCAGCACGCCTCCCTGCACCAGCGGATAGTCGCGGGCCTGGATCGCCTGCACGATCAGGCGGCCGAGCCCCGGCCACGAGAAGATCGTCTCGGTGATGATGGCGCCCGTCAGCAGGGCTCCGAACTGCAGACCGACGACGGTGACCACCGGGATCGAAGCGTTCTTGGTCGCGTGTCGCGCGACCGCCTGCAGGCGGCCGAGCCCCTTCGCCCGCGCCGCCACCAGATAGGGGCGGTCGAGCTCGTCCACCAACGACGAGCGCACCATGCGGGTGAGGAGGCCGGCGAGCGCGGTCCCCAGGGTCACCGCCGGCAGCACCAGGCTCGCGGGCCCTTCGCGTCCCGACACCGGGAACCAGTCGAAGCGGATGGCGAACAGCCAGATCAGCATCGGGCCGAGCCAGAAGTTGGGGATCGAGACGCCGAGCAGGGCGATCACGCGGGAGGCGTGGTCGAGCGCCCGCCCTCGCCGCAGAGCGGCGAGCACGCCGAGGGGTACCGCCAGCGCCAGCGCGGCGATCATGCTGGCGACCGCCAGCAACAGCGTCGCCGGGTAGTGCTGGGCGAGCACCTCGGTGACCGGACGCCGGAAGCGCAGGGAGGTCCCCAGGTCGAGCCGCGAGAGGCCGGCGAAGTAGTCGACGAACTGCCGCCCGAACGGACGGTCGAGGCCGAGCTCTCGACGCAGCGCCTCCACCTCGGCGGGGCGCGCGCCGTCGCCGAGCATCATCTCCACCGGATCTCCGGGGGTCAGGTGGATGAGCGAGAAGACGAGCGCGCAGACGATCAGCGCGAGGGGGATCGTCTGGGCCATCCGGCCTAGCGCGTACCGCAGCATGGGGGCGAAGGAGGGTCAGTCGACGCCGAGCTGCCGGGTGAGGTACGAGAGCGCCTGTCGGCTCAGGCCGAGCCGCCGGGCCGCCTCCGCCCGATTGCCGTCGGCCGCCTCGAGGGCCTGCCTCACCAGACGTCGCCGCAACGTCTCGACCTGCTCATGGTACCCGGACGGCGGCCGCGACGTCGTCTCCGGCAGATCGATGTGGTGGCGGCGCAGCAGCGGGCCTTCGGCGAGCGCGACGGCGACCGCCAGGACGTTGCGCAGCTCGCGGACGTTGCCCGGCCACGAGTGCGCCATCAACCGCCGTCGCGCACCGTCGGCGAGGCGCACGTCGCCCTCGGCGGCGAGGAAGTGCTCGGCGAGCTCGAGGACGTCGCCTCCGCGGTCCCGCAGCGGCGGCAGCTCGACGGTGCCGACCCGCAGCCGGTAGTAGAGGTCCTGGCGGAACGCGCCGTTCTCGGTCATCGCCGGAAGGTCGCGATGGGTCGCCGCCACCACCCGGACGTCGACCGGTCGAGCGGTGCTCTCGCCAACCCGCCGCACCTCCCCCTCCTGCAGCACCCGCAACAGCTTCCCCTGGGCCGCCATCGGCAGGTCGCCGATCTCGTCGAGGAAGACGGTCCCGCCGCGCGCCGCCTCGAAGATCCCCGCCCGGTCGCGGTCGGCACCGGTGAACGCGCCTCGAACGTGACCGAAGAGCTCGGAGAGCAGCAGCGTCTCGGAGAGCGCAGCGCAGTTCACCGCCACCAGAGGGCGCTGCGACCGCGGCGATCGCCGGTGGACCTCGCGCGCCGCGAGCTCCTTGCCGGTCCCGGTCTCCCCCTCGATGAGGACGGGCAGATCCCGCGCCGCGAGACTGGCCAGACGATCGAGCGCCGCACGCAGGCGCGGGCTGTGGCCGACGATCGCTCCGCTCCGGTCGCCGCGAACGCCGGCGCCGTTGCCGCCGCTCGGCAGACGGTCGCCCGGAAGGTCGCGAGCCGCCAGCGCGGCGATCACCCCGTCGCCGGCGCGGAGTCTCGGCGCCGACAGGCGCACCACACCGCCGTGGGCCGGATGCACGACCGCGGCGCTGCCTCCGGTGCCGGCGACCAGCTCGACCTCGCGGTCGTCGTCCCTCCACGTCAGTCGCGCCTCCGGGTCCCACCAGCGCAGCAGCGCCTCGACCCGGCGCCCCCACGGCTCGCCGCCGTCGAGGTAGCGGCCGAGCGCCGCCCAGACCGGGGCGTCCGAGCCCTCCAGCTCGCCGGCGAGAGCGGTCGCGCCGACCTCCTCGAGCGCGGTGCGGCTCTGTCGGCGGAGGCGGGACGGCACCCGCGCCTCTCCGAGCCGTTCGAGATCGTAGACCAGCCGCGCCCGCCGATAGCGGCCGAGCCCGTCGAGCGCGCTCCAGTCGACCTCCTCGCCGCCCGCCAGCACGCTCCGCCACAGACCCCCCACCTCCCCCGCAGGGCATTGCTCGAGGGCCCGCTCGACGTCGCCCGCCAGGGCGCAGATCGCCGGCCTCTCCTCCGGCTCGAGCTCCATCAGCGTCTCGTCGTCGCAGGCGTCCAGCGCTTCGCGGGCGGCGTCGACCCGTTCCAGCCAGCCGTGGGCTCGCGCCGCGAGCAGCTGGAGCGATCCGCGATGCCAGCTGCAGCCGCGGCGGTCGAGCTCGGCGAGCGTCTCCCCGATCACCGTCAGCGCGGTCGCCGGCCGCCCCCGCACCAACTCGAAGCGGGCGATCAAGCCACGGTCGTGGGCCCACCCTCTCCAGTTGCCGGCGCGTCGATTCCGCCGGGTCGACGCCTCGATCACCTCCCGCACCCCAGCGAGGCGCCCCCGCCGGAGCCGGACCTCCGCCAGGTTGCAGAGGGCGAGCGTCACTCGACGATCGCCCGCTCCGTCGTCGGTCAGCCGGGAGGAGTGACGGAACGCCCGCTCGGCGCCGGCGAGGTCACCGACCATCGCCCTGCCGACCGCGAGGTCGTTCCACAGACCGGCGGCCTCGAACGGTCGCACTCGCCGGCGGCGCGAGAGCGCGGCCGACAGCTGGCGCACCACTTCCTCGCCGTCGCCGTCGGCCATCGCCGCCAGCCCGCGCGCCTGTGCCAGCCGCCAGCCGAGGTCGTCGTCGGAGGGATCGGGCCGCACGCGGTCCAGGGCGACGCCCATCCCCCGGCGATCGTCGCGATCCCAGGCGGCCTCGGCCGCGAGCAGCCGACCTCGCGCCCGGCAGCGGGGATCGGGATCGCTGCAGGCCCACTCGATCCACCGTTCCGCCCGTTCGGGTCGGCCGAGATTGGCGTGGAGGCGGACGGCGATCGCCGCCAGATCGGCGAGCGCCTCGCCCTGCGGGGGATCGCGCTCCCAGCCGCCGAGACCGCGGCGCACCGCGGCCAGCTCGCCGAGCCGCAGCTGACAGGCGAGGCGCAGCACCCGAGCGGACGTCCGGCGCAGCCGCTCGAGCGCCTCCTTGGCGGCGCGGAAGTCGCCGACCGCGTAGAGCGCCCGCGCGTGCCCGATCCGCTCGTCCGGGGTGCCCGGAGGGTGGAGGTCCCACGCCCGCACCGCCGATCGCCACCGACGGCGACCTGCGAGCTCGATCGGGTCGGCCGGCGGCGCCGGCCCCCGCGCCAGCTGCTCCGCCGCCTCGCTCGACACCAGTCGCGCGGCCGCCTCGACGTCGTCGCACGCCGCCGTCACCCGACGCCGGAAGCGCTCGCTGCCGGCGACCGAAAGCGCGCCGTCGACGGCCGCCACCAGCG
>JBPEXA010000309.1:0-1692 GCA_052032135.1 Thermoanaerobaculia bacterium
CTCGGGTGGGCGGCGAACCGCGCACACCACGCCGACGTCGGTGGTGCGGCGCCGGGGTCGATCCCCGCCGACGCCACCGAGATCTTCGAGGAGGGCCTGCGTCTGCCGCCCGTCCGGCTCACCGACGACGTCCGAGCGATCCTCTTCGCCAACTCGCGGACGCCGGAGGAACGAGCCGGCGACCTCGACGCGCAGGTGGGCGCCAACGCGCTCGGGGTGCGCCGCCTCGCCGAGTTGCCCGACGCGCCGATCAACGAGGTCATCGCCTACGGCGAGCGCCGGATGCGAGCCGCCCTGGCCGGCGTCCCCGACGGCGTGTGGTCCGCCGACGACGTCATGGACTCGACCGGCGAGGGTGCCGATCAGCAGCGCCCCTCGTCGATCCGGGTGACCCTGACGATCGCCGGCGACGAACTCACGGTCGACTTCACGGGCACCGACCCGCAGTCGGCCGGCAACGTCAACGCTGTCGCCGCCGTCACCGACAGCGCCGTCTCGTTCGCCGTCCGGTCGGTGCTCGACCCCACGATGCCGGCCAACGGTGGGGCGCTCCGTCCGGTGCGGGTGGTCCTCCCCGAGGGTTCGATCGTGGCGGCCCGACCGCCCGCCGCCGTGGGGGCCGGCAACGTCGAGGTGTCCCAGCGCGTCGCCGACGTCGTACTCGCGGTCCTGGCGCACGCGGACCCAGAGCGGGTCGCCGCCGCCAACCAGGGCACGATGAACAACCTCCTCCTCGGCGGTGCCGGCTGGGTCTACTACGAGACCGTCGGTGGTGGTCAGGGCGGCCGGTGGCGCGACGGTCGCGCACAGCCGGGCCAGTCGGGCATCCAGACCGGGATGACCAACACGAAGAACACGCCGATCGAGGCGCTCGAGCGGCATTACCCGCTGCGGGTCCTCCGCTACCGGCTGCGCCGGGGGAGCGGCGGTGACGGGCTGGCTCCGGGTGGCGAGGGGATCGAGCGCGACCTCCAGGTGCTCGAGGACGCCACGGCCTCGCTCATCACCGAGCGCCGTGTGTCGCAACCCGGCGGACTGGCCGGCGGCGGTCCCGGCGCGACGGGCGAGAATTGGTTGCTCCCGCAGGGCGACGAGTCCCTTGCCGAGCGGTTGCCCGACAAGTGCACGATCCGCCTGCGGGCGGGCGACGTCCTGCGGATGCTGACGCCGGGTGGCGGCGGCTGGGGAGCAGGGTGACCCGCGTCGCCGTCATCGCTGACACTCACCTGACCCCTTCGTCGAAGCGAGATCTCCCCGTAGCGGTTTGGCGTGAGATCGAGGCGGCCGACTTGGTGCTGCACGCCGGCGACATCACGACGCCGGAGCTGCTCGAGCGGATCGGCGCGGTGACGCCGGTCGTCGCCGTGCTCGGAAACAACGACGTCGGCCTCGACGCACTGCCCGAGCGATGGACCGACGAGATCGATGGCGTGCGTGTGGCGATGGTCCACGACAGCGGCACGACGAAGGGTCGAGCCCGGCGGATGGCGCGGTGGTTCCCCGACGCCGACGTCGTCGTGTTCGGACACAGCCATGCGCCCGTCTGGGAGGAGGGTGTCGGGGGCCAGTGGCTCCTCAATCCCGGCTCGCCGACGCAGCGTCGCCGCCAGCCGACCCACTCGATGGCGGTGCTGACGCTGCGTGACGGCACCGCCGAGGCCGAGATCCTCGAGCTCTGACGGTTGACACCTG
>JBPEXA010000031.1:0-2363 GCA_052032135.1 Thermoanaerobaculia bacterium
ACTTCGAGCGGGCCGCCAAGGTCGCCGGCGCGCGCTTCGCCGTCTATCGCGGCGCCGGAGCACGCCTCGAGCGCGCGCTGATCAACTTCATGATCGATCTCCACACCTCCGAGCACGCCTACACCGAGGTGCTGCCGCCGTTCATGATCAACGCGCAGGCGCTGACCGGCACCGGCCAGCTGCCGAAGTTCGAGGAGGACCTCTTCAAGGTCGAGCCCGGCGGCTACTATCTGGTCCCCACCGCCGAGGTACCGGTCACTAACCTGCACGCCGGTGAGACGCTCGACGGCGGCGACCTGCCGCTGCGCTACGTCGCCTTCACCCCCTGCTTCCGAGCCGAGGCCGGCTCCTACGGCAAGGACGTTCGCGGCCTGATCCGGCAGCACCAGTTCAACAAGGTGGAGCTGGTGCAGGTGACCAGCGCCGAGCAGAGCTACGACGCGCTCGAGGAGCTCACCGGGCACGCCGAGACGGTGCTGCAGCGGCTCGAGCTGCCGTACCGCGTCGTCTGCCTGTCGACCGGCGACATGGGCTTCGCCGCCGCCAAGACCTACGATCTCGAGGTGTGGCTCCCCGGCCAGGAGACCTACCGGGAGATCTCCTCGTGCAGCAACTGCGAGGACTTCCAGGCGCGGCGCGCCGGCATCCGCTACCGTCCGGGCGACGGCGACAAGCCGCGGCTGGCGCACACCCTCAACGGCTCCGGGCTGGCGGTCGGCCGCACCCTGGTGGCGCTGCTCGAGAACGGGCAGCAGGCCGACGGGTCGGTGGTGATCCCCGACGCGCTGCGCCCCTACCTCGACGGTCTCGACCGCCTCGCCCCCGCCTGACGCCTCCCGACCGCCGGGTTAGGATGCCGCGATGGCGTGGTTGCTGTTCCTCGGTGGGCTCGTCGTCCTGCTCGCCGGAGCGGAGTTCTTCGTCCGCGGATCGGCCCGCGTCGCCCTCGCTTTCGGCGTCCCGTCGCTCGTCATCGGCCTGACCGTCGTCGCCTTCGGCACCAGCGCGCCGGAGGCGGCGGTCGGCGTGCAGTCGGTGTTGAGCGGCGACTCGGACATCGGCCTCGGCAACGTCATCGGCAGCAACATCGCCAACATCCTGCTGATCCTCGGGCTCGCCAGCCTGATCTCGCCGCTGCCGGTCTCGACCCGCGTGGTGCGCGTCGACGTGCCGGTGATGATCGCCTTCTCGGCCCTGCTGTGGCTGCTGTGCGTCGACGGCGCGATCGGGCGGCTCGACGGCCTCTTCCTGCTGCTGCTGGCGGTCGGCTACAACGTCTGGTTGGTGACCGCCGCCCGACGCGACGCCGGCGACGGCGGCGACGGCGACCCCCGGCCGCCGATCGGCCGTTCGCTGGTGCTGGTGGCGATCGGCTTCGTCGCCATCGTCATCGGCGCCGGCTGGCTGGTCGACGGCGCGGTCCGCCTGGCGCAGGCCGCCGGGCTCTCCGAGCTGGTGATCGGCCTCACCGTGGTCGCCGTCGGCACCTCGATGCCGGAGATCGCCACCTCGACGGTCGCCGGCCTCAAGGGCGAGCAGGACATCGCGGTCGGCAACGCGGTGGGCAGCAACGTCTTCAATATCCTGCTGGTGCTCGGGCTGACCGCTTCGCTGTCGCCCGCCGGCATGCCGGTCAGCCGTTCGGTGCTGACCTTCGACCTGCCGATCATGATGGCGGTGGCGATCGCCTGCCTGCCGATCTTCTTCGTCGGCTACCGCATCCGCCGCTGGGAGGGGACGCTGTTCCTCTTCTACTACGTCGCCTACACCGGCTACCTGGTGCTGCGGGCGACCGACCACCAGGCGGCGAGCGGGCTGGGGCTGGCGATGGGGTGGTTCTTCCTGCCGCTGACCGCCATCACCCTGGCTGTCCTCACCGTCCGCTTCTGGCGGCGCGGCCATCCGCCCGCCGAGCGGCGCTAGCGCTGGAAGGCGTAGGAGACCTTGGCGAACAGCTGCCGATCGGCCGGCTGCAGCTCGTCGACCGCGTCCTGCACCCGGTTGTCGGCATAGCCGACGAACAGCACCGTCTGCCAGTTGAGCTTGTAGGCGAACACCGCCGAGCCGGCGAACGAGCCGCTGTCGTCGTCGACCTCGAAGGTGTAGAGGTCGGGGCGCCGCTCGGTCGCCACCCACTGCGCGATCAGTCGCAGCCACGACTTGGCGTTGAAGGTGTAGGTCGACTTCAGGCGCGCCACGTCGGCGGTGAACAGCCGTCCCGAGACCCCCGCCTCGTTGGTGACGTCGAGCCACCGCCGGGTGGCGTTGACCTGCAGCTCGAGGTGGTCGGTCGGTCGGAACGTCGAGGAGAGGTTGACGGTGGCGCCGTCGCCCAGCCGGTCGTTGGCGAAGTCGACCTGGTC
>JBPEXA010000310.1:0-3028 GCA_052032135.1 Thermoanaerobaculia bacterium
CGTCGCCGAGGAGCCGGCCACCGCGGAAGCGCTCGAGACCGCGCGCGACAACCTCCTCTTCGCGGAGATGCAGCGCCGGGCCCTGCTCGAGCGCATCGACGCCGATCCGGCGGCGATGGACGCCTTCTACGATCGCGAGCGTCGCCGCTTCGTCGGGCCGCTGCGGCTGCGCTTCCAGCGATTGTGGCTGGCGCTCGGGCCCGAGGCGGGCGCGGCGATGGCGCGGCTCGAACGCGCGACGGCGGCGCTGCGGGCGGGCGACGTGACCCTCGACGAGCTGGCGACCGAGCTCGGCGGCACGGTCGATCCGCCGGCGTGGAAGACGCTCGAGGACCTCATCGGCGAGGGAGGGAGCGTGCGCCGCGGTCTCGCGGCCGTGCCCGCCGGCGGCTTCTCGCGGGCGGTGAGCAACGGTCGCGAAATCGAGCTGTTCCACGTGCTCGAGCGGTCGAGCTCCGAGTCACCGCCGCTCGACGCCGTGCGCGACGAGGTGCGCCAGGCGATGTTGATGGCGAGCGGCGAGGCGATGTACCGGTCCCTCGTCGACGAGACCCTCGGCGCCCACGATTTCGTGCTCCACGAGGACCGGCTCGCCCGCTTCATCCGCGATGCCGCCGGCATCGAGGCGCCGGAGGCGTCGGAATGAACCGCTCAGCCTGACTCGCCGGCGGCGCCCTCGGGGCGCCCGGCGCGGCCGGGCCGCTGCGGCCGTCGTCGCGGCTCGATCTCCGGCAGCCGGTGAACGACCAGCTCGCCGCGCAGCTCTTCCAACAGGCGCGCTTCGAGCTCCGTCCGCCGCTGTTGGAGGATCCGCTGGCGGACCCCCCAGCGCGCCGATGCCGCCGCCTCCTCCCAGCTCAGCTCGCGGCCCGGCTCGACCGGCCCCTTGCGCAGGATCCACAGATGGTCCTGCCGGATCGGATCGGACACCTCGCCCACCTCGAGCCGATCGAAGGCGTCGAGAACGTTGGGGCCCAGCGCCGCCGCCCAACGCCGCGGCTTGAGGCCGAGGTCGCCTCCTTCGGCAGCGGACGGATGCTCGGAGGCCTGCCGGGCCGCGTCCTCGAACGTCGTCGTGCCGCTGCGGATCGCCTCGACCCACTCCCAGGCGGTGCGGGTTCTGGCGCGCACCGTCTCGGGGTCGGTTTCGTCGAGGCGGAGCTGGATCACCGACACCGGTTGGCGATCGGGGATGCTGAACATGCGGGGGTTGGCCGAGTAGAACGCTCTCGCCGCCTCGTCGCTCACCTCGACCGGCTGCTCGGCGGCCCGCCGGTCGAGGGTCGCCTGGGCGAGGCGCCGGGTGCGCGCCGCCGCCGCCTGCGCCACCAGTCTCGGATCGAGGGTGAGCTCGAGCTCCGCTGCGCGCCGCGCCGCCAACTGCTGGAAGGCGAACTGCTCGAGGATGGCGAGGGCGCGGAACGGGGTGATCCCCTCGTCCGCCATCGGCGGAGCGCCGCCGCTCGCCTGTGCCATCCGCTCGAGATCCCCGAGCGTGAGCTCGAACTCCGCGACCTTGCCGACCACGGTGTCCTTCGCGGCCGCGGTGATCGTGGCGACGTCGGCCAGCTCCGCCCCCTCCGCCAGCAGCTCGTCGCGCAGCGCCTCCCACGCGGCGTCGTGGTTCCAGCGCCGCATCGCCGCCCGGATGCGCTCGATCGCCTCCTCCTCGGTCATCGTCTCGGGCGGCAGCTCGCCGGCGTTGTGGAGGAGCACGAATCCGTCGCGCACCGCGATCACCTCGCTGGTCTCGTCGACCTCGAGGGCGAAGGCGATCTCGTCGAGCGCGCCGGGCAGCTTGCCGGGAGCGATGGCGCCCATCTTGCCGCCCCGGTAGCGGTTGACGTCCTCCGACTCCTGACGCGCCAGCTCGCCGAACTCCTCGCCGTCGGCGATGCGCCGCCGGATCGCCTCGAGGGCGGACCGCACCGCCTCGCGCTCGGCGGCTGGAGCCGACTCCGGCGCCCGCTTGAAGAGGGTGGCGAGGCGGATGCGCCGGGGCTTCTCGAGCTGGTGCCGGTGCTCGTCGAGATAGTCGAGGATCGCCGCTTCGGTCGGCTCGCTGCCTGCCCGCACATGCTCTTCGAGCGCCTTCATCGCCGGCCGGGAGGCGATGCGGGCGAGCTCGAGCGCCACCGCCCGATCGCCGTCGAGCCCCTTCTCGACGGCCTCCGCGGCGAGCCACCGCGTGAGGACGGCCGCTTCGACCGCCTGCCGTGGATCGTCGGCGGTGCGGGGGGCGAGAGCGCGGACGTCCGCCTCCGTCACGCTGAGGTCGCCGTAGGTGGCGACCGGCGGCTCCGGCGCCGGTGACGCGGCGGGCGCCGCGCAGCCGGACGGCAGGACGGTGGCGAGAAGGGCGGCGGCGGTCGGCCACCACCGCGCTGGCGATGAGGTCATGGGGAATCTCCTTCTCGGCGTGACGATCGGGCCCCGGGCGGGGGATCGACCGGCAGGCGCAGCAGATGATCGGCGGCGTAGAACGTGTCGTCGAGCTCGGCTCGAGGTCGGCGTCGGGAACGAATGGCGTCGAGATCGGCCTGCAGCCGCGGTCGCCACGGCGATCCGGGCGGCAGCGTCTCGATGGCGGCGAGCTGCCAGTCGGCGGCCTCGTCGCCCCGCCCCGCACGGGCGAGCACGGTGGCGAGGGTCGCCGACGCCATGACGTTCGGCGGCCGGTTGGCCTCGCGGGCGACCCGGAGAGCGTCCGCAGTGGCGCTCTCGGCGACGAGGGCGGCGGCCGCGAGGGCGAGCGCCCGACGGCTCGGATAGGCGCGAGACGCGCCTTCGAGGTGAGCGCGCGCCTCGTCGATGCGATCGAGCTCGACGAGGGTCGCCGCCCGGCCGACGTGGGCGGCGATCATCGAAGGATCGATGTCGAGCGCGCGCGCGTAGGCCGCCAGCGCCGCCGGTCGCCGGCCGCTGGTCCGCAGCACCCCGGCGAGCTCGACCTGGATGGTCTCCGACTGCGGATCGGCGGCGACCGCCCGGGCGAGGAGGTCGTCGGCCCCGGCGACGTCGCCGTCCT
>JBPEXA010000311.1:0-1723 GCA_052032135.1 Thermoanaerobaculia bacterium
ACACCGCAACCGCCCTGAGCGAAGGCGAGCGAGCCGCGCGCCACCCCCTCAACCACCGCCCCCGCGCGGCGTGCCCCCGGGGCCGGCCGCACCCTCTCGCCGCCCGGCGCCGGCCAGCAACGCCCCTACTCGAACGTCAACGTCCCGTTGTGCCGCAGCCGCCCGCCGCGCCGCTCTTCGTAGTGCGTGCCGCGAAAGACGCCGTCCTCGAAGGCACCGTCGAACCGGTAGCGATCGACCTTGCCTTCGATCTCGCCGCTGCCGACGTCGCCGAGCGCGGTTCCCGTCCAGGTCTGGTAGCGGCCGCCGTGGCGGAAGCGGAACGACACCTCCCAGCCGCCGTCGCCGTCGGGCATGAAGGTGACGTCGAGCGGGCCACGGTCGCCGCCGCTCCATTCGTAGGTGCCGGAGTAGCGCAGCTTGTCCGCCCCCGGCTCGGCGGCGAGGGCGACGCCGACGGAGACGACGAGGGCGACGGTGAAGGCGGCCAGGGCCGTCAGAGCGGTCAGGGGTCTGCGGTAGCGAGTCATGCTGCTCCTTACGTCGGCCGCGGAGGACGGGTTGCGGCGCTCGAGTGTCGGCAACCCTCGCCGCCGCGGCGGAATTCCGTCACGCCGACGCTGCCCCACCGCCGTGGCGGCCCCAGTGCTCGACCAGCCCCTTCACGTACTCCAGCGCCGCCTCGAGATTCTGCACCGTGTTCCACTCGAAGCGGCTGTGGAAGTCGTGGCCGCCGGTGAAGACGTTGGGCGTCGGCAACCCCATCTCCGAGAGCCGCGAGCCGTCGGTGCCGCCGCGCACCAGCTCCTCGCGCAGCTCGATCCCCAGCTCCTCGGCGGCGGCGAAGGCGAAGTCGATCGCGCGCCGATCCCGCGCCTCGATGTATTCGCGCATGTTGCGGTAGTTGTCGGTGATCTCGACCTCGATCTTCGCTCGCGGATGCCGCAGCCGGGCGGCGGCGGCCAGCTGCTCGACCAGCTGCTTGCGGCGGTCGAGACCGTCGGCGGCGAAGTCGCGCAACAGGATGCGCGCCTCGGCGGCGGTGATGTCGCCGCTCAGCGAGTGGGGGCAGAAGTACCCCTCGCGATCGGCGGTCGTCTCCGGCGCTTCGTCGGCCGGCAGGGCGGCGATGAGGCCGGCCAGAATGGCGGCGGCGTTCGCCATCACCCCCTTGGCGTAGCCGGGGTGGACGCCGACGCCGTCGACGCGGATCCGCGCCTCGGCGGCGTTGAAGGTCTCGAACGAGACGGTGCCGACGCCGCCGCCGTCGATCGTGTAGGCGACCGCGGCGCCGAGCCGCTCGAGGTCGACATGATCGACGCCGCGCCCGATCTCCTCGTCGACCGTGAAGCAGACCCGCAGCGGCGGGCGTGGCCGCTCGGGCGCCGCCAGCAGGTCGGCGACCGTCTGCACGATGATCGCCACCCCCGCCTTGTCGTCGCTGCCGAGCAGCGTCCGCCCGTCGCTGGTGATGAGGTCGTGGCCGAGATGGTCGAGCAGCTCCGGACTCTTCGCCGGATCGAGGGTGACGCCGTCCTCGAGCTGGATGACGCCGCCGTCGTAGCTGTCGTGGAGCCGCGGGCGGACCGGGCCGCCGGGGGCGTCGGGCGAGGTGTCGACGTGGGCGACGAGCGCCAGCGGCGGCGCGTCCGAATCCGCCGGCACCGGCGGCAGCGAGGCGTAGACGTAGCCGTGATCGTCCATCTCGGCGTCGGCGACGCCG
>JBPEXA010000312.1:0-2007 GCA_052032135.1 Thermoanaerobaculia bacterium
GCGGCGCTGATCGGCGAGCCGACCTCGCTCGCTCCGGTCCGCCTGCACAAGGGCCACCTGCGACTGCGTCTCGAGCTGGCCGGCACCGCCGCCCACAGCGGCCTCCCCCACCTCGGGCGGAGCGCGATCGCGGCCGCCGGCCACGCGATCGTCGCCCTCGAGGCGCTGGCGGCGGAGCTCGCCGCCGAGCGGCCGCCGTCGGCGCGCTGGTTCGAGGAGGTCCCGTGGGTCACCCTCCACGTCGGCCGCATCGCGGGCGGCAGCGCCGTCAACGTCATCGCCGACCGCTGCCGGCTCGACCTCGGGCTGCGACCGCTGCCCGGCGTGGCGACCGACGATCTCGTCCGGCGGGTCGAACGCGCCGTCGCCGCGGCGCTGCCGCCGGCGGACCGTTGGGCGCTCACCGTCGACAACGACAGCCCGCCGCTCGAGACTCGCGAGGACGCACCGCTGCTCGAGGCGTTGCGCCGGGAGTGCCCGGGCACCGGCGACCGCGGCGTCGGCTTCTCCAGCGACGGCGGCACCCTCGCTCGCCTCGGTCTCGACTGCGTCCTCTTCGGCCCCGGATCGATCGACGTCGCACACCGCCCCAACGAGTTCGTGCCGAAGGACGATCTCGATCGCGCCGGGCGAACGGTCGATCGGCTGGTCGACCGCTTCTGCGGGGCGGGCTCGTGAGCGGACGGCTGCTGGCGCCGGACTGGTGCTGGATCGACGGCGCCTTCTCGGCCGGCGTGCGGATCGAGGTCGACGGCGAGGGTCGGATCGTCCGCTGCGGCACCGACCTCGACCCCGACCCCCGCCTCGGCGCCGCCGAGCCGCTCGAGGACAAGGCGCTGCTCCCCGGCTTCGTCAACGCTCACTCGCACGCCTTCCAGCGGGCGCTGCGCGGTCGGGGCGAGCGCTTCCCGCGGGAGGCAGGCGATTTCTGGAGCTGGCGGCAGGCGATGTACGCGCTCGTCGAGGCGCTCGACGACGAGACGCTCTACCGCTGGTGCCGGCGCGCCTACGCCGAGATGCGCGCCGCCGGCATCACGGCGGTCGGCGAGTTCCACTATCTGCACCACGACGACGCCGCGGCCCTCGACCACCGGTTCGACGAGGTGGTCGCTCGCGCCGCTCGGGACAGCGGCCTGAGGGTGGTCGTCCTCCAGACCTACTACCGCACCGGCGGCATCGACGAGCCCCTCGACGCCGGTCAGCGGCGCTTCTCGACCCCCGATCCCGGCCGCTACTGGGCGTCGGTCGATCGGCTGGCGGCGACGGTCGCCGGCAGCCGGGTGACGGTCGGCGCCGCCGCGCACTCGGTCCGCGCCGCGCCGCCGGCGGAGATCGCCGCCCTCCACGCCGAGGCGACCCGCCGCGGCCTGCCGTTCCACCTCCACCTCGAGGAGCAGGAGGGGGAGCGGTCGGCGGCGCTCGCCGCCTGGGGGCGGACACCGACGGCGGCGATCAGCGCCGAGCTCACCGCCGACGGGCCGCTGACGGCGGTACATGCGACCTGGAGCGACGCCGAGGCGTTGGCCGCCCTCGTGAACCGCGGTGGCGGCGTCTGCCTCTGCCCGACGACGGAGGCCAACCTCGGCGACGGTCTCCCCCGCTCGGCGGCGCCCGGCGTCGCCTACTCACCGTCGCTCGGCACCGACTCCAACGCCCGCATCTCGATGCTCGAGGAGATGCGCTGGCTCGAGTACGGCCAGCGGCTGGCGACCGGCCGCCGGGGGGTGGTGGTCGACGACGACGGCGCCAACGCCCCGCGGCTGCTCGACTGCGCAACCCGCTGCGGTGCCGCCGCCCTCGGTCTCGAGGCGGGGACGATCGCTGCCGGGCGGTGGGCCGACTTCGCCGTCGTCGATCTCACCCACCCGTCGCTCGCCGGCTGGCAGCCGGAGACGCTGCTCGACAGTCTGGTGTTCGGCGGCGCCGACGGCGCGATCGCCGGCGCCATCGTCGGCGGCGCCGCCGACTGACCGTCGGTGGCCGCTACCAGCCGCAGCTGCGCCCGCG
>JBPEXA010000313.1:0-2316 GCA_052032135.1 Thermoanaerobaculia bacterium
ATGCAACGCGCCCGCTACTCGGAGCAGAACCTCGGCCACTACGCCCTCGCCGAGCGCCACTACACCCACTTCACCTCGCCGCCGTCGTCCCCTTCGAGCGCCCCGCCGTCGAGCAGCGCGGCCACCTCGGCGTAGGTGAGGCGGCGACGGCTGCGGATGACGCCGTCGAAGAAGCGGCTGGCGGTCACCGCCCCCTGGTCGTCGATCGTCATCTCGACCCCCTGCACCAGACGCGGCACGTCGGGGCGCAGCGAGCAGAGACCGTTCGACAGCGCCTCCGGCAGCATCGGGAGCACCTGGTCGGCGAAATAGACGCTGTTGCCGCGCCGGTACGCCTCGCGGTCGAGCGCTCCCCCCGGCTCGACGTAACGGGCGACGTCGGCGATGTAGACGGTCAACGTGTAGCCGCCGCCCGGCCCCCGAGCGACGTGGATCGCGTCGTCGAAATCGCGAGCGGTAGCGCCGTCGATGGTCACCACCACCACCCCGCGATCGTCACGCCGCCCCTCGAGCTCTCCCCCCTCGGGATCCGCCGGCAGCGCCTCGGCGGCGGCGAGCACCTCGTCGGGGAAGTCGGTGGGCAGCCCGAAGTGGGCGATCACCACCTCGGCGTCGACGCCGGGCTGCTCGATGTCCCCGAACACCCTGGCCACCGATCCCCGGAGCGCTCCGGTGCGCGGGGAGGCGTCGTGATCGACCGCCGCCTCGACCCACTGCCCGTCGGGCACCTCGGTCGCCTCCAGCTCGACGTCGACTCGCAGGCGGCGATCGAACGGCTCGAGCGTGATCCGCTCGCCGGTTCGCTCGACGCTGCCGACCAGCCGATCGAAGGCGCGGCGGATCACCTTCACCACCCCCGCTTCCGGAAGCTTGTCGCCGGCCGGTCGGCGCCCCCGCAGCGGCTTGGCGATCACCCGGTCTCCGGAGCGACCGCCGTTGAGGTAGCGACGGCGGACGAAGTAGCCGGGCTCGCCGCGCTCGCCGCTGCGCAGCAGGGCGTCGCCACCGCTCAGCCCCTGGAGTTCGCCGACCACCCACTCGGTGGCGGCCAGCGCGTACCAACGGCTGTTCCACTCGACGGCGTCGCCGGCGGCCTCCAACCTCCGCAACACGCCCGCGAGGTCGTCGCGCCCCCCCGCCCGTTCGGCCGCTTCGGCGAGCTGGGCGCGACTCAGCCCGCGGCTGCCCGCCTCGGCGAGCGCCGAGGTCAGCTGGCGCGCGAGCAGGGCGCGGCGGCCCGGGTCGTCAATTGACACCGTCAGGAGCGCTCCCTAGAATCGCCAGCGCGCGCGAAAGTGGCGGAATTGGTAGACGCGCAAGATTCAGGATCTTGTGACCTCATCGGTCGTGGGGGTTCGAGTCCCCCCTTTCGCACCACCTCCCGCTGGGCATGATGGACGTCTCGCCGCTGACCCTCAATCGGCTGTCGGTCTATCTGCGCTGTCTCAAGCAACTCGACGCCGCCGGGGTCGCCTGCGTCTCCTCGCAGCAGCTCGCCGAGCGCTTCCACCTGTCGGCGACACAGATCCGCAAGGACCTCACCCACTTCGGTGAGTTCGGCATCCGCGGCGTCGGCTACGAGGTCCGCCCGCTCGCCGAGCGCATCACCGAGGTGCTCGGTCTCGATCAACGGCATTCGCTCGCGGTGGTGGGCATGGGCAATCTCGGCTCGGCGATCTCGCGGCATCTCGGCGCCAACAACGGCCCCTTCCTGGTGGCCGCCTGCTTCGACAACGACCCCGACAAGATCGGCAGCCGGATCGGCGCCCTCACCGTGGAGTCGACGACCACGATCTCCGAGGTCGTCGCCGATCGCAAGATCGAGATCGGCATTCTAGCGGTCCCCGCCTCCGCCGCTCAGGAGCTCTACGACCAGCTCGCCGACGCCGGCGTCCGCTCGATCCTCAACTTCGCCCCGCTGCAGCTGCGCAGCCGCGCCGCGGTGCACAGCCGCAACGTCGATCTCGGCATCTACCTCGAGGAGCTCGTCTTCTACCTCGCCGACGACGCCTCGGTGGCGGCCGAGGACAGCGAGTAGAAGCTGAGCGCACTCTCGCCGTAGCGGCGGGTGCGATCGTGCCGCACCGCCTCACCGGCGGCCGGTGGGTCGAGGCGCCGATCGTGCTCGACGATCATCGTGGCTCCGGGGGCGGCGAGCGGCACCATCCCCTCGATCAACGGCCGGTGCCCCTCGAAGGCGTACGGGGGGTCGGCGAACAGCCAGTCGAACCGCTGCCCGCGCTCCGCCAGCCGCGCGAGGCCACCCGGCAGCCGGAGCTCGATCGCCCGCGCCCCGGCGACGCCGAGGCGGCGATG
>JBPEXA010000314.1:0-6051 GCA_052032135.1 Thermoanaerobaculia bacterium
CTAAGGAGGCGCTGCGGCGCCCGCATTCGTTACCGACGGCGCGCCCGGCGCTCGCCCCTTCCCTCGCGGAGCGGCGCGCCGGCGGTGTATCCTCCCGCCGCGAGAGGCTGCGATGGCGTTGTGCACCATTCCCAGGCTGGTCACGGTCCTCCTGCTGCTCGGCGTGCCGGCGGCGACCGCCCAGCTGCTGCCGCCGCCCGAGCCGGCGGGCAACCCGGTGACGGCGGAGAAGGCGCTGCTCGGCAAGGTGCTGTTCTGGGACGAGCAGCTGTCGTCGACGCGCACCGTCTCCTGCGGCACCTGCCACCTGCCGGAGGTCGCCGGCGTCGACCCGCGCGCCCTCGAGAGCCCGCTCTCCGTCCACCCCGGCCCCGACGGCGAGTTCGGGGGCGACGACGACATCCTCGGCTCGCCCGGGGTGCCGGTCACCGACGCCGGTGGCCTCTACCTGGGTCACCCGCAGTTCGGCCTCGTCGAGCAGCCGACCCATCGACGGGCGAACTCGGCGCTCAACGCGGGCTACTCGTCGACGCTCTTCTGGGACGGGCGAGCGGGGGAGGAGTTCCGCGACCCGGTGACCGGCGACGTGGTGCTGGCGTCGGGAGCGGCCCTCGAGAGCCAGGCGGTCGGCCCGGTGGTGAGCGAGGTCGAGATGGCCCACGTCGGTCGCGTCTGGAGCGAGGCGGTGAGCCGACTCGAGGAGAGCCGGCCGCTGGCGGTGGCGGCGGCGATGCCCGCCGAGCTGTCGACCTGGATCGCCGGGCGCAGCTACCCCGACCTCTTCGTCGAGGCGTTCGGATCGAGCGACATCACCGCCGCCCGCATCGGCATGGCGATCGCCACCTACGAGCGGACGCTGTTCACCAACCAGTCGCCGTTCGACGAGCTGCTCGCCGGCGGCGACGTGCTGACCCCCGACGAACAGGCGGGCCGCGACGTCTTCGTCGCCTCGAGCTGCGACCGCTGCCACTCTTTCGAGCGACTGACCGACGACCTGTTCCATTACACCGGGGTCCGGCCGCCGACCGACGACCCGGGTCGCTTCGAGGTCACCTCCGACCCCGACGATCTCGGCCGCATGAAGACGCCCAGCCTGCGCAACGTCGAGCTGCGCGACGCCTTCATGCACAACGGTCGGTTCGCCACCCTCGAGGACGTCGTCGAGTTCTACAACCGGGGCGGCGACTTCGACGCCCCCAACAAGGACCCGCTGGTGCGGGCGCTCGACCTCACCGACACCGAGAAGAGCCAGCTGCTCGCCTTCCTGCGCCGGCCGTTGACCGATCTCCGCGTGGCGGCGGGCGATCCGCCGTTCGACCGCCCCGTGCTCTACGCGGAGTCGTCGCGAGTGCCGGTGGTCGAGGGCGCAGGCCTGCCGGGGAGCGGCGGGTTCGAGCCGGTGATCGTGGCGCTCGAGCCGCCGCTGCTCGGCAACCCGAGCTTCACCGTCGCCGTCGACCAGGGGCTCGGCGGCGCGCAGGCGGTGCTCGCCATCGACAGCTCCGATCCCGGACTGACGCTGCCGGCGTCGGCGGAGCTGGCCTACGAGCTGGTGACGCTGGCGGGCTCCGGCGACGGTGCCGGCTTCGGTTCGGTGTCGATCGCCCTGCCCGACGCCAGCGGGTGGATCGGTCGCGAGTGGTTCGGCCGGTGGTACGTCACCGACATCGGCGGCGGCGGCACGCACGCCGTCTCGCCGCTGGTGCGCTTCACCACCTTCCCGGCGTTCGCGGAGCCGACGATCTTCGCCGACGGCTTCGAGTCGGGCGACACCTCCGCCTGGTCGTCGATCCAGAACTGAGCGCCAGCGTGCCGCGCTTCGTCTGTCAGGTCTGTGACGAGGCCTTCGAGGTCCCCCAGCCGGCGCTCGATCGCTACCCGGGCTGGACGCCGAAGTACTGCCGCGCGCATTCGCCGGGTGGCGCGGCGCGTCGGGGGAAGACGGCGAAGGGGGCGAAGGCGGCGAAGCGTCGGCGCCGCGGCGGCGGGCGCGAGGAGCATCTGACCCGGCAGGAGGTTCTCGAGCGCTACCGGGACGGGCCCGACAGCGGCGTCTTCACCGACGGCAGCGCGATCCCCAACCCGGGCCCGGGCGGCTGGGGGGCGGTGTGGGTCGACGGTGGGGAGATCGTCCTCGAGCTCCACGGTCACGACGGCGACACCACCAACAACCGGATGGAGCTGACGGCGCTGCTGGAGGCGTACCGGGCGCTGCCCGGTGACGCGGCGGTGACGGTCTACAGCGACAGCCGGCTGTGCGTCGACACGATCACCAAGTGGGCGCCGACCTGGGAGCGCAACGGCTGGCGCCGCAAAGGGGAGCCGCTCAAGAACCTCGACCTGGTGCGACCGCTGCTGGCGGCGTTTCGCGAGCACCCCGACTGCCCGCTCGAGTGGGTGCCGGCGCATTCGGGCTACCGGTGGAACGAGTACGCCGACGCCCTCGCCACCGCCTGGCTGCGATCGTCGACGTGAGGCGGCGCGGTACACTCGGCACACTCTCTAACGGCGCCCCCCTGGGGCAAGGAGGAGGAGCATGAACTGGTCGAAGGTTCTGCTGGGTGGCATCGTGGCCGGCATCGTCGGCAACATCGTCGATTTCGTGCAGCACGGTCTCATCATGGGCGACACCTACACGTCGCTGCCGGAAGTGTTCAGCCAGGAGCAGGCCAATCCACTCTGGTTCTTCGTGGCGTCGGTCGGCTTCTGGGTGACCGCGGCGTGGCTGTTCGCGAAGACCCGAGGGAGCTGGGGTGCGGGCGCCAAGGGAGGGGCGATGTTCGGCCTGGTGCTCGGCATCGTCGGCATGTGGGCCAACTTCTACGATCCGCTGGTGATCGCCGACTACCCGTACTACCTCGCCTGGTGCTGGTCGGGGATGGGCGTGATCACCGGCGTCGTCGCCGGCGCGGTGCTCGGGGCCCTCTACAAGGAGGCTTGATGGTGGGCCGCGGGTGACGGCATGGAGGATCTCAAGCGCTTCATTCGCGAGGTGCCGGACTTCCCGCGGCCGGGCATCCTCTTCTACGACATCTCGACCCTGCTGCAGGACGCGGCAGGGTTGCGGATGACGGTCGACCGTTTCGTCTGGCTGTTCTCGGCGATGCACGTCGACAAAGTGGTCGGCATCGACGCGCGCGGCTTCATGTTCGCGCCGATCGTCGCCTACAACCTCAACGCCGGCTTCGTGCCGGTCCGCAAGCCGGGAAAGCTGCCGGCGGCGACGGTGGCCCGCGACTACGACCTCGAGTACGGGTCCGACCGCGTCGAGATGCACCGCGACGCCGTCGAGGCGGGCGAGCGGGTGCTGATCGTCGACGATCTGCTCGCCACCGGCGGCACCGCCGCCGCCACCGCGCAGCTGGTGGACGACGTCGGGGGAGAGATCGTCGGCCTCGGCTTCATCTGTGAGCTGACCTTCCTCGACGGGCGTCGCCGGCTCGGCGAGCGCCGGGTCGAGTCGCTGATCCGCTACTAGCTCGATGCGAACGCTGGGGCCTCTTCTCCTCCTGCTGGCGGCGTGCGCCGAGCACAACGCTCCCGAGCTGCAGCGCAAGCTGCGCGACGTCGGCGTCACCCGAACCGCCGACATCGAGGCGGTCGAGGCGGCGGAGCAGGCTCGGCAGCAGCTCGACGCCTGGGCGGCGGAGGGGGCGGCGGTGCGCCGCGCCGGTACCGCGCTCGACGGCGACGACCCGCTCCTCGACGGCCGTGCCGCCGCCGAGATCGCCGCGTTGCGGGCGGCCGCCGACGTCGCCGAGAGCGGCGAGCTGCGGGAGGTGATCCTGACGCTGGCGCGGGCACACGAGGAGCGGCTCGAGGTGCTGGTGTCGGGTCGCAAGCTGCGGGAGAAGGCGTACCTGCGCGCCGACCGGCGCACCACCGAGATCGCCTTCGCCCTGCGCCACTGGCGCGGCCGTCGATGACGGCGGCACCCAGCGACGCCGCGGAGCTCGACGCCTTCATCGACGGCGACCCTGCGCTGCGCGAGCTGCGGCGCAAGGTCGACCACCTCGCCGCCCAGGGCGCGCCGGACCCCGGCCACGACCGCGGCCATCGCTCACGAGTGGCGCTGTGGACCGTGCGGCTGCTCGACGGCGCGTTCGCCAGCCGGGTCGCGGTCGCGGCCGCCCTGCTGCACGACGCGGTCAACCCGCCGAAGGACACGCCCGAGCGGGTGGCCGCCAGCGAGCGCTCGGCGGCGCTCGCCGGCGACTGGTTGCCCGACCTCGGCTTCGACGGCGAGGAGGTCGAGCTGATCGTCGACGCCATCCGCGACCACAGCTTCAGCCGCGGGACGACGCCGTCGAGCGACCTCGGCAAGGCGCTGCAGGACGCCGACCGCCTCGACGCTCTCGGCGCGGTCGGCTGGATGCGGGCGGTCGCCTGCGGGGCGCGCCTCGGCTCGTCCCTGCTCGACCCGCTCGATCCGTGGGCACGGCGCCGGCCGGTCGACGATCGGCGGTTCGTGGTCGACCACTACTTCGCGAAGTTGCGGCATCTGGCAGCGACCCTGCACACCGACGCGGCGCGCGCGGAGGCGCGGCGACGCGCCGCCTTCCTCGAGACCACCCTCAGCGAGCTCGGTCGCGAGGTCGGCGTCGCCTTCGAGCCGCGGCCGGGGTCAGCCGTCGACGGTGGCCACGGCGCCGCGGCCTCGCCGGCCGACCGCGGCGCTCCAGGCGGCGACGATCGCGGTCGCCGGTAGCGCGGCGAGGTTCATCGCCCGCCAGCCGATCGTCTCGTGGAGCAGCCCCGCGGTGGTGGTCGCCAGCGTGAGGGTGGCGAAGACCAGCAGGTCGTTGAACCCCTGCGCCCGGGCTCGCTCACCCTCCGTGTGGGTCTCGGTCAGCAGGGCGGTGGCGGCGACGAACAGGAAGCTCCATCCGACCCCGAGGCCGGTGAGGGCGGTCCAGAAGTGCGGCATGGTGACGCCGCCGGCGCCGACCGTCGCACTCGCTGCCAGCAGCCCGGCGCCGGCGGCCATCATCCGCGGGGCGCCGAAGCGCTGCACCAGGTGGCCGGCGACGAAGGCGGGGGCGAACATCCCCACCTGGTGCCACTGGATGACCGACGCGGTGCGGGGGAACGGGTGACCGAGGGCGGCCATCGCCAGCGGCGTGGCGGTCATCAGCCAGCTCATGGTGGCGTAGGCGACCACCGCGCCGCAGACCGCGAGCGCGTAGCGCGGATCGAGCAGCAGGCGGGAGACCGATCGCCCCGAGGCTGCCGTCCGGTCCTCGATCGCCGCCGGCAGCTCGAGCCGCACGAGGAGGAGGAACGATGCCAGCTGCAGGAGGGCGAGGGCGACGAAGCTGCCGACGAACTCCGGCCCCTGGAGGCCGTGGCGGGTCCAGCTCGCGAGGTTGGGGCCGACGAAGGCGGCCAGCAAGCCGCCCGCCAGCACCCAGGCGATCGCCCGCGGCCGCTCGACCGCGTCGACGGCGTCGGCGGCGGCGAAGCGGTAGTACTGGGCGGCGCCGGCCAGCACACCGAGCAGGCTGGTGCCGGCGCAGAAGAGGCCGAAGCTCGGCGCCATGATGGCTGCGGCGCACACCGCGGCGCCGGCGGCGCCGATCACCACCCCGGCGAGGAAGACCGGCCGCCGACCGAAGCGCTGCATCAGCAGCGAGGCGGGGAGGGTGGTCGCCATGGCGGAGAGAAACTGCAGGCCGGCGGGGACCGTCGACAGCCGCGGGTCGTCGGCGAGCGCCTTGCCGACCAGCGCCGACACCGTCACCACCACCGCGGTGCCGGTGACGAAGATCGCCTGACAGGCGGCGAGCAGCAGCACGTTGCGATCGGGTCGACGCATCGCTCGGACCGCGGTCAGCCGTCGTCGACGATCGCCTCGGCCTCGATCTCGACGAGGAACTCGTCGCCGACCAGGCGCGCTTCGACCAGGGTGTTGGCGGGACGGATGGCGCCGAAGCGGGCGCCGTGCGCGCGGGCGACCGCTTCCGCGTCCTCCACTCGGGCGACGAAGATGCGGGTGCGGACGACGTCCTCGAGGGTGGCGCCCAGCGACCGCAGCGCCCCCTCGCTCTCGTC
>JBPEXA010000315.1:0-2507 GCA_052032135.1 Thermoanaerobaculia bacterium
GGGAGGCCAGAACTTGCGCTCCCGCAGCCAGGCCAGAGGAAAGCCCGCCTGCCGCCGGGAGTAGGGGTGGCGCCAGTCGTCGTCGCTCAGCTCGGCGCCGGTGTGCGGCGCGTTGCGCAGGACGTTGTCGTCGCGATCGCCGCCCGCCTCGATCTGCCGGATCTCCTCCCGGATGGAGATCATCGCCTCGCAGAACCGATCGAGCTCCGCCTTCGACTCGCTCTCGGTCGGCTCGATCATCAGGGTTCCGGCGACCGGCCACGACATCGTCGGCGCGTGGAAGCCATAGTCGATCAGGCGCTTGGCGATGTCCTCGACCAGAACGCCGGCGCTCTCCTTGAACTCGCGGACGTCGACGACGAACTCGTGGGCGACGAGGCCGCGTTCGCTGGTGTAGAGGATCGGGTAGTGGTCGGCGAGACGGCTCGCGAGATAGTTGGCGTTGAGGATCGCCAGTTGACTGGCCCGCCGCAGGCCGCTCGCCCCCATCAACGCGATGTACATCCAGGAGATCGGCAGGATGCCGGCGCTCCCCCACGGGGCCGCCGCCACCGGACCGACCTCGTGCTCGGCCGCCGTCTCGAGGGGGTGTCCCGGAAGGTAGGGAGCGAGCTCCGCGCGCACGCAGATCGGCCCCACCCCCGGTCCACCGCCGCCGTGCGGGATGCAGAAGGTCTTGTGGAGATTGAGATGGCAGACGTCGGCGCCGTAGTCGCCGGGACGGCAGAGGCCGACCTGGGCGTTCATGTTGGCGCCGTCGAGGTAGACCTTGCCGCCGCAGCGATGCACGATCTCGCACACCTCCTCGACGTGGGTCTCGAAGATGCCGTGGGTCGACGGGTAGGTGATCATCAGCGCGCCGAGCGTCTCCGCGTGCTCCTCGGCGCGGGCGCGCAGATCGTCGAGGTCGATGTTGCCGCGGTCGTCGCTCGCGACGGCGATCACCCGGTAGCCGGCCATCACCGCGCTCGCCGGATTGGTGCCGTGAGCGGAGGTGGGGATCAGGCAGGCGTCGCGTCCACTCTCGCCGCGGCTCGCGTGGTAGCCGCGGATCGCCAGCAGCCCCGCGTACTCGCCCTGCGAGCCGGCGTTGGGTTGCAGGGAGACCGCGTCGAAGCCGGTGATCTCCGCCAGCCAGCGCTCGAGGTCGTCGAACAGCCGGCGGTAGCCGGCGGTCTGGTCGGCGGGGGCGTAGGGATGGAGGTCGGCGAACTCCGGCCAGCTGATCGGGACCATCTCGGCGGTCGCGTTGAGCTTCATGGTGCACGATCCGAGCGGGATCATCGAGTGGGTGAGCGACAGGTCGCGCCGCTGCAGCCGCCAGAGATAGCGCAGCATCTCGTGCTCGGAGTGATGGCGATGGAAGACCTCGTGGTCGAGGAAGCTCGACCGCCGCTCGAGCTCGGGGGGTAGCGCCGAGGACGGCTCCCCGAGCGCCGCCTCGACCTCCTCGCCGGTCGGCGTCGCACCGCTGACCGCGCCGACGACCGCCCGGATCTCGTCGGCGTCCGTGCGCTCGTCGAAGGCGATGCCGAGACGGCCGTCGCCGAGATCGCGCAGGTTGAAGCCCGCCGTCCGCGCGCGGTCGAGCGCCTCGACCGCCGCCGGAGGCCGGACCCGGAGGGTGTCGAAGAAGCGCTCGTGCTCGATGTCGCAGCCCCGCTCGGCGAGCAGCCGGGCGGCGGCCAGCGCCCCGCGGTGGACCCGGCGGGCGATGGCGGCGAGCCCTGCGGGGCCGTGGTAGACGGCGTAGAAGCCGGCGAGGATCGCCAGCAGCACCTGCGCCGTGCAGATGTTGCTGGTCGCCTTCTCGCGGCGGATGTGCTGCTCGCGGGTCTGGCGGGCGAGCCGCAGCGCCGGTCGCCCGTGGATGTCCTTCGAGATGCCGACGATGCGGCCGGGCAGCAGCCGCTCGAGCTTTGCGTCGGCCGCCAGGAAGGCGGCGTGCGGGCCGCCGAACCCCATCGGCACCCCGAACCGTTGCGCCGATCCGATCGCGATGTCGGCGCCCATCGCTCCCGGCGCCTCCAGCAGGGTGAGCGCCAGCAGATCGCTGGCGACCACCACCGGCACCCCGAGCCTCTTCGCCCGCTCGATCGCCGGCCGCGGATCGGTGATGGCGCCGTCGGACGCCGGCAGCTGCAGGAGGGCGCCCATCAGATCGTGATCGTCCGACTCCGGCCAGCCGTCTCCATCGATCAGCTCGATGCCGAGGGGTGCCGCCCGGGTCGCCAGCACCGCCCGGGTCTGGGGATGGCAGCCGTCGTCGACCAGAAAGGAGCGGCGGCGGCGCCGTCCGAACGCGAAGCACATCAGCATCGCCTCGGCGGCGGCGGTCGCTTCGTCGAGCAGCGAAGCGTTGGCGACCGGCAGCCCGGTCAGGTCGCAGACCATGGTCTGGAAGTTGAGCAGCGCCTCGAGACGCCCCTGAGAGATCTCCGCCTGGTACGGGGTGTACTGGGTGTACCAGCCGGGGTTCTCGAGCACGTTGCGCTGGATGACGGGCG
>JBPEXA010000316.1:0-4605 GCA_052032135.1 Thermoanaerobaculia bacterium
CGAGATCGCCCGGCGGCTCGGTGCGCGCGTCGTCAACGGCGCCGCCGGCCGCGGCGCGCAGCTCAACCGCGGAGCGCGCGCGGCGAGCGGCGACGTGCTGCTCTTCCTCCACGCCGACACCGTCGTCCCGGAGGAGCTACGGCGGCAGATCGAGGACGCCGTCGCCCGCGGCGCCGGCGGCGGCGGGTGCGCGATCCGCTTCGACCCCGGCGGACCGCTGATGCGCTTCGGCGCCGGCTGGATCAACCGCCGCACCCGGCTGTTCCGGATCCCGCTCGGCGATCAGGCGCAGTTCCTCACCCGCGAGGCGTTCGAGGAGCTGGGCGGCTATCGCGACTGGCCGATCCTCGAAGACCTCGACCTCATGCGGCGCCTTCGCCGATCCGCCACGATCGCCATCCTCGACGGACCGGTGGTCACCTCGTCCCGTCGCTTTCGCGCCCTCGGGGTGGTGCCCACCATCGCCCGCAACTGGACGATCTGGACGCTCTTCGCGCTCGGCGTGTCGCCCGCCCGGCTCGCCGCCCTCTACCGGAACCGGCGGTAAGGTGCGACGACCATGCTGATCCAGAACAGCTCCGAGCTCGAGCGACTGTGCAGCGAGCTGTCGCGGGCGCCGTTCGTCGCCGTCGACACCGAATTCCTCCGCGAGCGCACCTACTGGCCCCGCCTCTGCCTCGTCCAGGTGGCGCACGACGAGCGGGCGGCGGTGATCGACGCCCTGGCGCCCGGCATCGATCTCGAGCCGGTGTGGACGCTGCTCTCCGAGCCGGCGGTGGTCAAGGTGCTCCACTCGGCGTCCCAGGACCTCGAGCTCTTCCTGCACGAGATGGGGCGCCTGCCGGCGCCGGTCTTCGACACCCAGATCGCGGCGATGGTCGCCGGCCACGGCGACCAGGTCGGCTACGCCGCTCTCGCGCGCTCGATCACCGGCGCGCACATCGACAAGGCGTCGCAGCGCACCGACTGGTCGCGCCGCCCGCTCACCGAGCGGCAGATCGCCTACGCCCTCTCCGACGTCACCCACCTGTGCGCGATCTACGAGCGGCTGGTCGCCGAGCTGGAGGCGAAGGGTCGACTCGAGTGGATCGCCGACGAGATGGCGGCGCTCGCCGACGAGGACGCCTATCGCACCGACCCGCTCGACGCCTACCGCCGGATCAAGATCCGCCGGCCGTCGCGCAGGGACCTGCAGCTGCTGCGCGCGGTGGCGGCGTGGCGCGAGCGACGCGCGCAGCAACGGGACCTGCCCCGACAGTGGGTGCTCAAGGACGACGCGGTGACCGAGATCGCGACCCACGCGCCGCGCTCGGCGGCCGAGCTCGAACGGGTGCGGGGGATGAGCGCCGACGCCGCCCGCGGCAGGATCGGCAAGGAGATCCTCGCCACCGTGCGCGATGCGCTCGCGGCGCCCGAGGAAGAATGGCCCGCAGCGCCGTCGCGGCGGCCGCCGCTGCGCCCCAACGACGATCAGGTGGCGTTGCTGCAGGCGCTCCTCAAGCTGCGCTGTCGCGAGCACGACGTCGCCCCCAAGCTGGTCGCCACCCGCGCCGAGCTCGACCGCCTCTCCGCCGGCGAGAGCGACGGGGTGCGCGCCCTGCGCGGCTGGCGCCGGCATCTGTTCGGCGACGACGCCGAGGCGCTGCTCGACGGCCGCCTCGCCCTCACCGGCGACGGCGACGACGTCCGCGTCGTGCGCCTCTAGCCGGCGATCAGCTCGACGGCAGGGTGCCGACGAACTCGGCACCGGTGACCGCCGTCCGGCCCGGCCGCTGGACGCCGCGCACCGCGACCGCGGTGCCGCCTCCGCAGCGCACCAGCGCGGCGACGCCCTCGACCGCCAGCAGCGTGCCGGGCGGCTCGGAGCCGGGCAGCTCGACGGGGACGAGCGACCGCAGCTTGACGCGCTCGCCCCCCCACTCGACCGTGACGCCCGGCCACGGCGTGTAGGCGCGCAGACGGTCGTGGAGCTCGGTCGCGGGCATCTCCCAGCTCACCTCGCCGTCCTCGCGGGAGAGCTTCGGCGCGTAGGTCGCCGCCGCGTCGTCCTGCGGCTGCGGCTCGACGAGCCCGAACTCGAGCCGGTCGACGGTCTCCACCAGCAGCGCAGCGCCGAGCTCGGCCATCCTCGGGGTCAGCTCCTCGCTGGTCTCGCCCGGCTCGATCGCCAGCTCCTTCGACGCCAGCAGCGGCCCGCTGTCGAGCTCCGGCTCCACCTGCAGGATCGACACCCCGGTGACCGTGTCGCCGTTGGCGATCGCCGCCTGGATCGGCGCGGCGCCGCGGTAGGCGGGCAGGAGCGACGCGTGGACGTTGACGAAGCCGAGCCGCGGCACCGCCAGCAGCCGCCGGGTGAGGATCTCGCCGTAGGCGACGACGACGCCGAGGTCGGGCTCGAGCGCGGCGATCGTCTCGCGGAACCGCCGGGTGTTGGCGCGCTCGGGCTGCAGCACCTCGAGCCCGGCGGCACGCGCCCACGCCACCACCGGCGGATCCCGCGGCTCGCGGCGCCGCCCGACCGGACGCGCCGGCTGGCTCACCACCAGGACCGGACGACGGCCCGCCTCGCACAACGCTTGCAGGCTGGGAACCGCGAAGGCGGGCGTGCCGAGGAAAACGATTCGCTCGATCGCCCGGAACGGAGCATCGCTCCCCGTCAGACGCCCTCCCGCGCGCGCTCGATCTCCTCGAAGTAGTCGGCGCCGACCAGCACTTCCCGCGGCTTCGACCCCTGCGGCGGGCCGAGCAGGCCGTCCTGCTCCATCAGGTCGATGAGGCGCGCGGCGCGCGAGAATCCGACCCGCAGCCGGCGCTGGAGGAAGCTCGCGGAAGCCTTGCGCTCGGCGATCACCAACCGCGCCGCCTCCTCGAACATCTCGTCGTCGCCGTCGCCGCCGTCGCCGGCCGAGCGCTCGTCCTTGGGCGACTCGAGCACCTTGGGATCGAGCTCCGGCGGTCCCTGCTTCTTGAGCCATCGCACCAGCGCCGCCGTCTCCTGCTCGGTGACGTAGGCGCCGTGGAGGCGGATCGGGCGCGAGGTGCCCGGCGGCATGAACAGCATGTCGCCGCGGCCGAGCAGCCGCTCCGCCCCGACCGCGTCGAGGATCGTCCGCGAGTCGTGGCGCGACGCCGTGGCGTAGGCGATGCGGCACGGGAAGTTCGCCTTGATGGTGCCGGTCAGCACGTCGACCGACGGCCGCTGAGTCGCGATGATGAGGTGGATGCCGACCGCCCGCGCCATCTGGGCGAGGCGGGCGATCGACGCCTCGACGTCGGCGGCCGCCACCATCATCAGGTCGGCGAGCTCGTCGATGATCACCACGTAGTACGGCAACCGCTCGAGATCGGCGGTCGTCCACTCCCCTTCGCCGTCGTTGAGCGACAGCCGCTTGCGCACCTCGGGATCGACGATCGCCCGGTTGTAGAAGTCGATCGAGCGGACGTGGACCTCGGCGAGCAGGCGGTAGCGGCGCTCCATCTCGGCGACCGCCCAGCGCAGGGCGTTCGACGCCTTGCGCGGCTCGACCACCACCTCCGCCTTGAGGTGCGGGATGTCCTTGTACGCCCCGAGCTCGATCCGCTTGGGATCGATGAAGATGAACTGCACCTCCTCGCGCCGCGACTTGTAGAGGATCGAGGTGATCATGCTCTGCAGGCCGACGCTCTTGCCGGCGCCGGTGGCGCCGGCGACCAGCAGGTGGGGGGCGGTGGCGAGATCGGCGTAGTACGGCTCACCGTGGATCGTGGTGCCGAGCGCCATCGTCAGCGGCGACGGCGCCTTGGCGAAGCGCGCGTCGGCGAGCAGCCAACCGAGGCGGATCAGCGACCGCTCGTCGTTGGGGACCTCGATGCCGAGCGTCGACCGCCCCGGCAGCCGGTCGATGCGCACCGACTCCGCCTTGAGAGCGAGCGCGAGGTCGTCCTGCAGGTTGACGATCTGGCTGACCTTGACGCCGGGTGCCGGCTGGAACTCGTAGACGGTGATCACCGGGCCGGGGGTGATCCCCTCGATCGTCCCTTCGACGCCGAACTCGAGGCAGCGCAAGCGGATCATCTCTCCCAGCTGGACGAGCTCGTCTTCGTCGATCGCGGCCCGCACCGGCTCGGAGCGCAGCAGGTCGATCGGCGGCAGCGACCCCTTCTTCGGCGGTCGCCGCGGCGCGAACTCGATGCGAGCCTGGTCGCGGCTCGGAGTGGCGGCGGTCGGCGGCGGCGCGGCGGCGGCGGGCGCGGCGGCGGCGGGCGCGGCGACCGCCTCGCGATCGGCCTCTCGGGGACGCGGCGGCTCGACCGCATCCGCCTCCCGCACCCGGCGCACCCCGAAGTGACCGTCCCCCTGCATCTCCCGTACCCGCATCGGCAGCTCGGGATCGGCCGTCGTTCCCGCCTCCTCGCTACGCCGCCGGCTGTGCTTGGCCACCACTCGCCGACGCATCTCTTCCTTTTCCCGGCGCTCCGCCCGGCGCGCCCGGCTCAGGGTGAGGCGCCGCCAGGCGGCGACCATCCGATCGCGCCACGAGGCGACGATCTCGCCGAGCGTCGATTGCACCAGCAGCGCGGCGCCGATGACGACCGCGGCGAGCACGAGCTTGGCGACGAGCAGCC
>JBPEXA010000317.1:0-1810 GCA_052032135.1 Thermoanaerobaculia bacterium
CGCCGAAATACGACGGGTCGTTGTCGAGGATCGCCGCCTCCTCGTCGCTCAGCTCGCGGTCGTAGGCGTCGCGCATCGACGAGAAGACGATCCACTCGCCGTCCGGCGAATAGCTCGCCTCGGCGTCGTAGCCGCGCGCCTCGGTGAGGCGCCGGTAGCCGTCGCCGTCGGTGACCCACAGCTCCATCTCCGGGTCGTAGTCCCACGCGTACCGGCGCTCCTGCCCCGACGCCCGGAAGTCGAGCTCCGCCTGCTGCAGCTCGAGGGAGCGCGGGTCGTGATGGGTGGAGGCGAAGAGCACCGCCCCCGTTCCCGGCTGCAGGAAGGGACAGGTCGTCTTGCCGTGCCCGGGCGAGACCCGCACCACGTCACCGGTCGTCATGTCGAGCCGGTAGATCTGGTAGAAGGGGTTGCCCGGCTCCCGCTCGCTCTGGAACACCATCCAGCGCCCGTCGGGCGAGAAGTACCCTTCCCCGGCGCGCCGCCCCTCGAAGGTGAGGCGACGGATCTTGCCGAGGAAGCGCGCTTCACCGGTCGCCTCGTCGGTCGCCCTCGCGGCGGTCGTGTCCGGAGTCGTCTCCGCCGGGACCGGCGGCGCGCAGACCAGCAGCGCGGCGAGCGCCGCGACCATCGATCGAGCGATCACCCGCCTACTCCAGGTAGCTCAGCATGTCGCGCGCCGACGCCGCCTCCGGATCGTCGGGCGCCAGCGCGATGAAGCGCTCCAGATGCCCTCGCGCGTCGGCGGTCTCGCCCAGGCTCAGCAGGCTGAGGCCGAGCCGGTAGTGGGCCTGCGGGTTGTCGGGGTCGAGATCGAGCACCTGGCGGAAGACCTCCGCCGCCGCCTCCGGCTGGTTGCTGTCGAAGAGGTCGCGACCGCGCTCGAAGAGGCTGTTCATCACCGCGTCGGGGTCGGCGGCCGCCAGCTCGCGCAGCGCCTCCTGCGCCCGCTCCTTGTCGCCCATCGCCTCGAAGGCGCGATGGCGCAGCGACATGCCCCGCTCGTGCGACCCTTCGATCGCCGCCAGCCGCGCCCCCGCCTCCGCCGCCGCCTCGAAGTTGCCGCGCGCGATCTCGAGGTCGCCGAGCAGGCCGAGCCCCGGCGCCAGCTCCGGATTGAGGGCCAGCGCCTGCTCGACCCGCGGCACCGCTGCCTCGACCTCGCCGTCGCGCGCCAGGGCCAGCGCCCGGTTGTAGGCCCGCTTGGCGGTCTCGTTGTCGATCACCGTGGCGACCATGTCGTCGAGCACCGCGTCCGCCTCGTCGTCGCGGCCGAGCGCGTTCAGGGCGTCGTAGCGCACCCCCTTGGCCCGCGCGTCGTCGGGCCGGGTGGAGAGGATCTGATCGGCGATGGCGAGCGCCCGCTCGTCGTTGCCGAGCCGGATGTGCAGCACCGCGGCGATGTCGTAGGCCTCCGCGAGCTCCGGATCCTCGGCGATGGCGGTGTCGAAGCTCGCCGCCGCCCCCTCGAGGTCCTCCTCGTTGTAGAGGCGCACGCCCTCGTTGTAGGCGTCGACCGCCGCCTGCTTGGCCGCCAGCTCCTCGGGGGTCAGATCGAGCCCGGGCACCGGTCCGCCGGCGTCGCCCGGCGTCATCTGCCACTCCCCCATCACCGGATCATTGGGCTTGAGGCGGATCGATTCGCGGATCGTCTGGTACCCCTCCTTGCGGAGCACCACCTCGTACTCGAGCGAGAAGTTCTTGACCGCCAGCGCGAAGCGCCCCTTCCTGCTCGACTCGACCGACACCGCCACCCCGGTGTCGACCTCGACGAGGCTCACCTCCACCCCCTGCAGCGGCTCGCCGTCGG
>JBPEXA010000318.1:0-1512 GCA_052032135.1 Thermoanaerobaculia bacterium
ACTGCGCCATCGCGGCGGTGAGACCGACCAGCAGCGAGCCGGCGATCGCGCCCTCGACCGAGTCGAGCCCGCCGACCACCGCGCCGGCGAGGGCACCGATGGTCTGGAAGGTCATGTCGCCGGGGGCGAGCGAGTTCAGGAACGGGGCGATGAGCGCGGCGGCCATGCCAGCCAGCGCGCCACCGACGCCCCAGGTGAAGCGCGCGACCTGCTTGACCGGGATGCCGAGGATCTTGGCGACGGTGTTGTCGCTCGTCGCGGCGACGACGGCCAGGCCGAACTTGGTGCGCTTGAAGAACATCGCGAGCCCGACGCCGACCGCGACCGTCAGCACCATGCCCAGCAGCTGCTCGGAGGTGATGCGGGCGCCGACGAGGCTCAGCTCGAAGGTGCCGGCGGTGCGCGGGACCGGGACGGGGAAGCCCTGCAGGTTGGCGGGGAGCAGGAAGCCGGCCGACAGCAGCTCGACGTAGATCAGCACGATCGCGATGCCGAGCGTCATGATCGTGCCCTGCACCGGCGGGCGCTCGACCAGCGGTCGCATCAGCGTCCGCTCGATGGCGATGCCGAGCGTGGCGGCCAGCACGACCGTCAGCACCAGGATCACCGGGCCCATGAAGGCCGAGGTGGGGTGCCCGAGGACGGCCAGGACGACGAACAGCGACAGCGCGCCGATCTCGCCCTGCGCGAGGTTCAGGACCTTCGAGCCCTTGAAGACCAGGACGAGCCCGACGGCGATCAGCGCGATGATCGCGCCGGAGCCGAGCCCCTGGATGATGGCGGCCAACATGGGTCAGAACCTCCGGAAGTCGGAGCCGAAGGAGGTCCAGGTGCCGCCCTTGGTCTGGTAGACGGCGACCTGGTTGGCGCCGACCGAGCCGCCGCCGGAGAAGTCGAGCGGCGCCCAGACCTGGGTGTTGGCCTTGAAGGAGCGCATCGAGGTCCGGAAGGCGTCGTGGCCGAGGTTGTCGCCGGCGCTGGTCAGCGCCGCGTCGAGGACCTCACCGACGCCCCAGCCCACGAGGCCGATGTCGTCCGGCTCGCCGCCGATGTTCTCGCGGTAGGCCTTCTTGTAGGCGTTGGTCCGCGGGTTGGTGAGCGGGACCCAGGGGCTGAAGGCGAAGGCCTTGCCGTTGAGGTCCGGCGTGAGCGGGTGGATCAGGTTGAAGTTCCACGAGATCGAGTTGGCGAACCAGGTCGGGTCGTAGCCACCCGACTGGTTGATGATCGTGATGGCCGGCTGCGGGGCCATGTAGAGCCACACGATCTCGGCGCCCGCCTGCTGCAGCGACAGGATCGTCCCGGAGTACTGACCCGACTGCGGGTTGATCGTCTCCTGCGCGACCACGTCGAGGCCGAGCTTCTTCGCCTCGGCGACGAACGCGTCGGCGCCCGGCTTCAGGGCGTTGGTCTGCTCACGGACGACCGCGACCTTCTTGCCCTTGTTCTTGAGGTCGCTGGCGAAGAACCGCGCGATCGCCTTGCCCTGCACGATGTGATCGATCGAGATCG
>JBPEXA010000319.1:0-9406 GCA_052032135.1 Thermoanaerobaculia bacterium
TTCTCGAAGTGGAAGTGCCCCGCACGATTGCCGATATCGCGCAGGTGATCATCGCCCATCGGGTGGCGGACGAGCGCAACAAGATGCAGCGCCGGCTGGCCGGTCGCACCGTGTACCAGCCCCAGGCGGCGTATGACGAGGGAGCCGAACTCGTCTTCCCGGCCATGCAATTCGCCAAAGGCAAAGTCACGGCCATTCGCGAAGGCAACAACCCCCAGTATGGGACCTTTCGCGTCATCGGCGTCGACATGACGGCCGAGATGATCGAGCGTGCCCGGGCGACCGCCCGCGATGCGGGCTACTCGAACGTCGAGGTGCGGGAGGGGTTGATCGAGGCGCTGCCGGTAGAGGACGCGAGCGTCGACTGGGTGATCTCGAACTGCGTGATCAACCTGTCGCCGGAGAAGGAGCGGGTGTTCGCCGAGATCGCCAGGGTGCTGCGGCCGGGCGGCGGCGTCTCGATCTCGGACATCGTCGTCGAGCGGATGCCGTGGTGGCTGCGGCGCAGCGGCCGCCTGCACTGTGCCTGCGTCGCCGGCGCGATCAGCGAGAGCGCCTATCTCGACGGCCTGCGGAGCGCCGGGCTCGAGGCGGTCGCGGTCACCGAGCGCCTGGTCTACGGCGGCGCGCAGCTGCGGGAGCTCGCCGCTTCGGAGGCGTCGACGGTGAGGGCGCCGCGGTGGGCGCGCCGCATCGCAGGCGGCGCGGTCGGCCGACTCGCGGCGGGGTTCGAGGGGCGGGTGTGGAGCGCCAAACTCACCGCCCGCCGGCCCGCCGCCTAGCTCAGGGGTCGCGCCGGTCGAACCGCTCCCAGTACGGCGGGTCGGCGGGATCGACCGTCAGCACCGGGAACTCGCCGGCGATCGGCACCTCGCTCGACCAGGCGGAGGTGTCGCCGCTCTCGAAGCCGTCGGCGAAGATCAGCGTCTGCTGTTGACAGTCGACGACGGCGCGAATGGCGAAGTCGCCGCTGACGCCGAGAGCGCAGGCGTCGAACCAGGCCGACGGCGGGATGGCGAAGATGCCGTTCTTGCCGGCCTGGCAGCCGTCGATGTCGGTGACCAGGCTCGGGCCGCTCGGCGGCGGATCCTCGAGGAACTTGAAGTCGACCACCACCGTCTCGTCCTGCGTCACGTCGACCGGCGGATCGAGGACGAACTCGTTGAAGAACCCCTCGGTCATCAAGGGTGCGACCAGCTGTGCCAGCACCGCGCCCGGCGTCGGGAAGGTGCCGGCCGCCGAGACGGTGATCGAATCGCCGAGCGTCTGCGAGCCGGTCCCCTGCTGGTCGAGCCAGAGGACGCGAACCGCGGTCACGCCGCCGTCGCAGGGAGAGGTGAGCCAGGCGGCGCCTCGCTCGTTGGCGACGAAGCCGGCCTGGATCGCCACCGAGCCGAAGTCGACGACGCCGTCGTTCTGCACCACGACCTCGCCCCCATGGCCGGCGACGGAGAGCAGGGCCGAGCCGACGGTCACGGCCCACGCACGCACGGATCGAATGGTCATCATCACCTCCCCTGGGACCGCGGGCGACGATCCCGCTCGACTATAGCGGTCGCCGCCGGCGCTGCCAGCGACCGCTGCCACTGTGCGGGCGGGGTGATCAGCCGGCGGTCGCCGGCTCCTCGCCGGCGCTCGCGGCACCCGCGATACGGGCGGCGACGGCGGCCCGCGCGTCGAGCACCAGGCTGAACAGCGCGGGTACCAGAAAGAGCGTGAAGGCGGTCGACACCGCGAGGCCGCCGACCACCACGCTGCCGAGCCCACGGTAGAGCTCGGAACCGGCGCCGGGGAAGAGCACCAGCGGCAACATGCCGCAGAGGCTGGTCGACACGCTCATGAAGATCGGCCGCACCCGCGTCCGGGTCGATTCGCGGATCGCCTCCGTCGGCGAGAGCTTCTCCTCACGGATGTGGTTGAGCGCCTGATGGACGATCAGGATCGCGTTGTTGACGACCGTGCCGACGAGGATGATGAAGCCGAGCATGGTGAGCACGTCGAGCGGCTGGTAGCTGAAGAGATTGAGGACGCCGAGCCCGAGGAAGCCGCCGAGCGCGGCGAGCGGGACGCTGAAGAGGATGACGAAGGGGTAGAGGAAGCTCTCGAACAGGGCGGCGATCAGCAGGTAGGTGATCACCACCGCCAGCAGCAGGTTCCACTGCAGCGCGCGCCGCGTCTGGGTGAGCTTGTCGGCGCTGCCGGAGTAGGTGACGCGGTAGAGCCCTCCGATGCGGCCGCCGTCCCGCATCGGCTGCAGGATCTCGCGATCGATCGACTCCATCGCCGCCTGCAGGGGGATCTCGTCGGGAGGCGTCACCTGGATGGTGATCGTGCGCTCGCGCTCCCGGTGGTCGATCTGCACCGGCCCGTTGACCAGCTCCACCTCGGCGAGCGATCCGAGCGTCACCAGCCGGCCGTTCGGCGTCCACAGCGGCATCTGCTCGAGCAGGTGGGTGCGCTGGTCGACGTCGCCCGGCGTCTTCACCACCAGATCGATCTCCCGCCCCTGGTGCCGGTACTCGCTCGCCTTGGCGCCATCGACGAGGGCGTCGACCATGAAGCCGAGCTCGCGATTGGAGATCCCCAGCTCGGCGGCGCGCCGCCGGTCGGTGCGCACCCGCACCTCGGGATTGCCGAGGTCGAGGCCGGGGATCGGCACCGCCTGGGCTCCAGGGAGGACGGTGCCGACCGCGCCCATCACCTCGCCGCCGAGGGCGATCAGCCGCTCGAGGTCGGGGCCGGTGATCTCGATGTCGATGTTGCGCCCCTCCCCGAAGCCGCTCGAGAACAGAGAGGCCTGCGAGACGAAGGCGATCGTGCCGGCCAGCTGGCCGTTGACCTCCTGGATGCGGTCGACGAGCTCGTCGGCGCGCAACGGGTCGCGGGCGCGTGCGCCCATGAACGCCTGGTTCCCCCACACCCCGAAGAAGAAATGGTCGATGCCGCCGCCCGGCAGATCGGCGGCCGCGGCGGCGTCCGTCTGCCACAACGACTCGAGCTCCCGCTGGTAGATATCGTTGAAGGCGGCGACCTCGTCGATGTTGTAGCCGGGCGGCGGCAGCGCGAAGCCGAAGACGAAGTTCATGTTGCCGAGCGGCAGGTACTCCGCCTTGGGGATCAGCAGCGCGGTCAGCAGCACCGCCCCGACGGTGAAGGAGACGACGACCGCGAGGCGGCGGGTGGTCGTCTGGCAGATCCAGCCGACGCGCCCGGCGATCCACTCGGCGAACCGTGAGAAGCGTGGCGCCCACCCCCACAGATCGGCGAAGCCCCGCCGGCGGGTCGTCTCCGCCGTCCCCGCCGCGTCGAGCACCTTGGCGGAGAGGCTGGGGATGACGGTGATCGCGACCAGCAGGCTGAGGGCGACGCCGCAGCTGATCGCGAGCGCGATGTCGCGGAACAGCTGTCCCGCCTCCTCCTGGACGAAGAGGATCGGCACGAAGACGGCGATGGTGGTCAGCGTGCTCGCCAGCACCGCCCCCCACACCTCCCGGGCGCCGTCGAAGGCGGCGTCGAACCGGCTCTTCCCCCGCTGGCGATGGCGGTAGATGTTCTCGAGCACGACGATCGAGTTGTCGACCACCATGCCGACGGCGAACGCGAGGCCGGCGAGCGAGATCACGTTGAGGGTGCGGCCGAGCAGGTTCATCGCCAGGAACGAGCCGACGATCGAGATCGGGATCGCGCCGGCGACGATCAGCGTGCTGGTGCGGCTGCGCAGGAAGAGGAGCAGGGCGATGATCGCCAGGATGCCGCCGAGGACCAGGCTCTGGCGGACGAGGCCGATCGCGCTGTAGACGTAGTCGGTCTCGTCGTACGCCTGGGTGAGGCGCAGCCCGCGGTCGGCGAGCAGGTCGTCGTTGAGGTCGGCGACCGCCTCCTTGACCCCGCGCATGACGTCGAGGATGTTGGCGCCGGGCTCCTTGATCGCGTTGACGGCGATCATCTCGCGGCCGCGGTAGAAGATCTTGGTCGACGCCTTGCGATACCCCAGCTCGACGCGAGCGACGTCGCGCACGTAGAGCGGGACGCCGTTGCGCACCGCCACCACCACGCTCTCGATCGCATCGGGCGAGTCGTACTCGCCCATGGTGCGGACGACGTAGCGCCGCTTCCCCTCGGCGAAGTCGCCGCCGCTGAAGTTGCGGTTCTCGCGATCGAGCGCCGCGGCCAGCTCGGTGAAGGTGACCTGGTAGGCGGCGAGGGCGGCGGGGTCGACGACGACGTGCATCTCGCGCTCGCGGCCGCCGAAGAACCCGGACTGTGCCACGCCGGGGACGCGCTCGATCGCCGGCTTGATCTGGTCGTCGACGAAGTCGTGCAGCTTCCAGATCTCGTCCTCGTAGGGCGCTTCGCCGTACGGCTGCAGGATGAACCAGGCGAGGGCGCTCTGGTTGGGGTCGGCGGTCATGATCAGCGGCTTGTCGGCGTCGGCGGGGTAGACCGGCACCTGCTCGAGACGGTTCGACACCTTGAGGAGGTTGGCCTCCTTGTCGCTGCCGACGGCGAAGGTCAGCGTGATGCTGCCCATCGAGTCGCGGCTGGTGCTCTCCATCTTGACCAGCCCGTCGAGCCCCTTGAGCTGCTCCTCCTGCTCGTCGACGATCTCGCGCTCGATCTCGCCGGGGCTGGCTCCGGGCCAGATCGTCTGCACCGTGACGATCGGCTCCTCGACGGTGGGGGTGAGCTGCACCGGGATGCCGAACAGTGCCAGCAGCCCGAACAGCGTCAGGAGGATGACGCCGACGGCGGTCTTGACCGGGGAGTGGATGGCCCCTTCGATGATCTTCACGGCAGTGCGTACTCCACCGGCTCGGTGATCAGCTGGGAGCCGGGTGCCAACCGCTCGTTGCCGCGGGTAACGATGCGGCTGCCCGGCTCGATCCCCTGCACCTCGATCCACTCCCCGACGCCGGCGCCGACGACGACCGGTACGGCAGTGGCGATCTCGGTCGGCCCGCCTTCGGACCCGGGGGGGCCCTGATCGACCCGGTAGACGAGGCGCTGCGCCCCCTGGCTGACGATCGCGTCCTTGGGGACGACGGTGGCGGGTCGAGGATCGCCGGTCGGCATCGCCACCGTGGCGGTCATGCCGAGGCCGACGGCGTCGTCCCGGTCGGCGAAGCCGATCTTGACCGGGAAGGTTCGCGCCTGCGCGTCCGCCCGCGGGATGATCGCCACCACTGCTCCGCCGAAGTCGCGCTCCGGCAGCGCGTCGAGGCGGATCGACGCTCTGGTGCCGTTGCGGAGTCCGCCGAAATGACGCTCGGGCATCTGCACGACCACCCCCAGCGAGGCGGGATCGAACATCTCGACCACCGGGCCTCCGGCGGCCACCCATTCGCCGACGTCGCACAGCTCACGGACGACGAAGCCGGAGAACGGAGCCCGCACGTCGGAGCGCCGGAGCTGCGTCTCGAGGCGGCCGATCAGCGCCGTCGCCTGGTCGACCCGTCCCTGCCACGCCGACGCCTCGGACTCGGCGTCGTCGAGCTGCTGGCGGCTGATGACGCCGGCCGCGTGGAGCTCCCCTGAACGGCGCCGACTGCGGACCGCCAGCTCGAGCCTCGCCTCCGCCTCGGTGAGCTGGCCACGCGCCGCCTCGAGATCGCGCTCGAGCGTCTCTCGCCGCAGGCGGGCGAGGGTCGCGCCGCGCCGCACCTGCGATCCCTCGCGGACGCGGATCTCGGCGACCACCCCCGCCTCCTCGCTGGCGACGATCGCGTGGGTCGCCGCCTCGACCGTGCCCGGCAGCCGGATGGTCGCCTGCACCTCGGCCTCCACCGCGGCGGTCACCCCGACTCTCGCCGGTCCCCAATCCTGGGCCGGGAGCTGGGTGGCCGCAACGGCCACGGCGAAGGCGATTGCGCTACGGGGGAGGTGGGGCATCGTCGGGCGGCGGCGGACGGCCGCGGTCGGAAGGGGCCGATGCACAGGCTACTACGAAGAGGGGGGTCGCAGGTTGCCACGATCGCCGCCGGGAGCGGTCGGCGCCGTCGCCGGCTGGGACCATTCCGTCACCGAGGGTCGACGCCGACGCCACCGAAGCCACCCGCGATGGCGCCGCCCGGCGAGCGCCCGGTGTCGGCTCCGCGTCGCCGGCTGCGCGATCCGCTCCGGGAGCGGCTCCGCACCACGGGCTCCCTGGCCGCCGAGTCCGCTGGAAGGGGTGGCGCTCCCCGTGGCCGGCGCTCGCCGCGCACGTCGACGGGCGGCCGCTGCCGACCTGGGACGAGGGGTGATCGCCGCCCCTCGGCGGCGGTAGTCTAGGCCGACGATGGGCAGCGGGGCGGCGTGATGGCGAGGGCACGGCGGCATCGCCCGGCGGCGATGGTCTTCGTCCTCGTCACCCTCTTCATCGACATCCTCGGCATCGGCATCATCATCCCGGTGCTGCCGGAGCTGGTGAAGGAGTTCGTCGGCGGCAGCAGTTCGCTCGCCGGTCGCTATTACGGCGTCATCGGCGCCTCGTACGCGCTGATGCAATTCCTCTTCGCGCCGATTCTCGGTGCCCTCTCCGACCGCTTCGGGCGGCGGCCGATCATCCTCGTCGCACTGTTCGGGCTCGGCGTCGACTACGTCATCCAGGGCCTGGCGCCGTCGATCGGCTGGCTGTTCGTCGGCCGGCTGTTCGCCGGCATGATGGGGGCGAGCTACACCACCGCCAACGCCTACATCGCCGACGTCTCGACGCCGGCCGATCGCGCCCGCAACTTCGGCCTGGTCGGGGTGATGTTCGGTCTCGGCTTCATCTTCGGGCCGGCCCTCGGCGGGCTGCTCGGCGGCATCCACCTGCGACTGCCGTTCTTCGTGTCGGCGGCGCTGGCGCTCGTCAACTGGCTCTACGGCTACTTCGTGCTCCCGGAATCGTTGCCGCCGGAGAAGCGGGGTCGGCTCGACTGGCGCAAGGCGAATCCGTGGGGGAGCATCGCCAACCTCGGCAACTATCCGCTGGTCGCCGGGCTGGCGGTGGCGTTCGTCTTCATGGTGCTGGCGCAGCGCGGGCTGGAGAATGTCTGGGTCCTGTACACCGGGTACCGTTACGGCTGGGGCGAGCAGGCGAACGGGCTCACCCTGGCGCTGGTGGGCGTGATGGCGGCGATCGTCCAGGGGGGCCTGGTGCGGCCGTTCATCGCCCGCTTCGGCGAGCGCCGCACGGTGCTCTTCGGTCTCGCCGTCGCCACGCTCGCCTTCGTCGGCTACGGGCTCGCGGCGCGCGGCTGGATGCTGCTGACCACCGTCGTCGTCGGGTCGATCGGCGGCGTCGCCGGCCCCGCGGTGCAGGCGCTGGTGGCGGGCTCGGTCGACCCCTCGGAGCAGGGGAAGGTGCAGGGGGCGCTCACCTCGCTGATGAGCCTCACCGCCATCTTCGCTCCGCTACTGTTCACCGCCGGCCTGTTCAGCACCTTCACTTCGCCCCGCGCCCCGGTGCAGCTCCCCGGCGCGCCGTTCTTCGCCGGAGCGCTCCTCTTCGCCGCCGCCTTCGTGGTCGTCGCTCGGTTGTTCCGGCGCTTGCCGCCACCGGAGGCGACCCGGCCCGGAGCGGCGTCGTAGCGGCCGGCGACGGCGACCTGTTACACTTTCCACACATCGATTCGTAGTGCTGGAGTTCTGAGCGGCCGGAGGGACTGTCCCGTCTCGGCCCGGTTGGCCGTTCGGTCTGTTGGGGGCAGGCCGAGCGGTGGACGGGCGGATGACCAGCGAGGAACCGATGCGAAGGACGATTGCCGTTGCGCTGTTGTGGGCCGCCTGGGGGGCCGCCGCGACCGCCCAGCAGGGGACGCGCGGCTCGTTGCGGCTCGAGGTGAAGGTCGAGAACTCGCTCGACGTGCGCGACTACCACGCGCTGGTGATCGGCATCAACGACTACTCTCACCTGACGAAGCTCGAGACCGCCGTCCACGACGCCCGCAAGGTGGGCGAGCTGCTGCAGCAGGAGTACGGCTTCCACGTCTACCTGCAGCTCAACCCGACCCGCGCCGACATCCTGCGCGAGATGTCGCGGCTGCGCGCCGAGCTCCCCTCGAGCTCGAGCCTGCTCATCTACTACGCCGGTCACGGCTACCTCGACGAGGCGACGGAGATCGGCTACTGGCTGCCGGTCGACGCCGAGGAGGACAACCCGGGGCAGTGGATCTCCAACCAGGACATCACCTCGCAGCTGAAGGCGATCGAGGCGCGCCACGTCATGATCGTCGCCGATTCGTGCTACTCGGGCACGCTGACGCGTGACGCCGGCATCGAGCTCCAGCAGGGGCTCGATCGCGACGAGTGGCTGCAGCGGATGGCGAGCCGCAAGTCGCGCACGGTGATGACCTCCGGCAGTGCCGAGCCGGTCGTCGACGGCGGTGGCGGCGGCCACTCGGTGTTCGCGCGGGCGTTCCTCGACGCGCTGGGAGAGAACCAGGCGATCCTCGACGGCAAGGGGCTGTTCGACCGCATCAAGCGCCCGGTGGTGCTGAACGCCGACCAGACGCCGCGCTACGCCGACATCCGCAAGGCCGATCATCAGGGTGGCGACTTCCTGTTCGTGCCGCGCCGGAAGATGGGGCTCGGCGGCGGCGACGCGGGCTCGCTGGTGCTCTCCGAGGTCAGCCGCGCCACCGGCCGGGTGCTGAGCGCGACGACGACCACGATGCTGCCGCCGCCGCAGCCGCCGGCCGGCCTCGACGTCGCCTCCTGGGCGCAGGTCGAAGCGCTCAACCCCATCGTCCGCATCGGCGGCGGCAGCTTCGAGATGGGGAGCGACGGCGGCCAGGCCAACGAGGCGCCGGCGCACCCGGTCACCCTCTCCCCCTTCTACCTGCAGCAGCGGGAGGTCACCAACGCCGAGTACCAGCGGTTCTATGCCCGCCACCGGTTCATGCCGGGCACCGAGGACAAGCCGGTGCTCGGGCTGACCTGGGGGGAGGCGCGCGAGTACGCTCAATGGCTCGGCGGCGACCTGCCGACCGAGGCGCAGTGGGAGTTCGCCGCCCGCGGCGCGGCCGGCCGGCGGTATCCGTGGGGGGAGGCGACGCCGAGCTGCGAGCGCGCCAACTTCCTCGGCTGCGGCGCCCCGGCCGACGTGCGGCCGGTCGGAGGGCGCGAGGCGGGGGCGACGCCGGAGGGGATTCTCGACCTCGCCGGCAACGCTCCGGAATGGGTGCTCGACTGGTTCGGCGGCTATGACCGCGGCAGCAAGACCGATCCAAGGGGCCCGGCGAACGGGAGCCAGCGGGTGCTGCGCGGCGGTTCGTTCGGCCTCGGGGAGGATCCGCTGCGGGCGACCGCCCGCTACGCGATGCAGCCCGACATCCCCGGCAACGGCAACGGCTTCCGCGTCGCCTGGTCGGAAGCCCAGATGAGCGCCCTGCGCGGCTCCGACGGAGACGACGCGGAGAGCGCGATCGCCCGCGTCGACTAG
>JBPEXA010000032.1:0-1544 GCA_052032135.1 Thermoanaerobaculia bacterium
CCTGATCACCACCTCGGCAGGCGGCCAGACGATCGACAGCCTCTCCGAGGCGAGCGCCGCTCGCAGCTCGCGGCTGCTCGTCTTCGGCAGCGGCTTCGGCGCCGAGCAGGGCGCCGGTCGCGTCCTCGTCGACGGCGCCGCGGCGATCGTCACCACCTGGACCGACAGCGAGATCCACGCCTACGTGCCCGAGACGGCGAGCCTCGGCGAGGTCGCCGTCGTCGTCGAGGCCGCCGGCGGCGGCAGCAACCCGCATCCGCTGACCGTCACCCTGAGGGCGAGCGAAGGTCGATTCCGGTGGCGCTTCGAGGTCGACGATCGCACGATCGGGCCGTGGATCGGCCGTGGTCCCGACGGCACCGTCTACACCTCGGACCGCTACCACCTCTACGCTCTGGCGCCCGACGGCGAGCTGCTGTGGGCGCTGCGCGGCGCCGGGTCGACACGCCCGATCACCTTCGCCCCCGACGGCATGATCGTCACCGCGGCGCAGGAGGTGGCGGGCCAGCCCCAGGGTGTGGTCGGCGTCAACCCGGACGGCACGCTGCGCTGGATCTGGGAGCCGGCCGACGGCTACGACCTGATGACCGGCCCGGGCGTCGGCCCCGACGGCAACGTCTACGCGACCTCCAACACCAACCTCGGCGGCCCCGGGACCTTCGCCCTCGACCCGGACGGCAACCTGCTGTGGAACCTCCCCGGGCCGGGTGCCAACACGATCAACAACCACGAGATCGACTTCGCCCCCGATCGCTTCTACGTCTCGTTCCACGGTCAAGGGGGTCCGGCGAACATCGTCGCCTACGACTACGACGGCAACCTGCTGTGGCACTCGGACGATCTCGGTCAGACGATGGGATCGGCCCCCGAGCTCGACCCCTGGAACCGGCTGGTGCTGAGCTGGGGGCTGATCGGGGTCCAGGTGTGGCGACCCGACGGGGCGGTCGAGTGGATCTACGATCCGCCGGGGTCGCTCGGCAACGTCGTGGTGCCGGCCGTCGGCCCCGACGGGGTGATCTACAACGGCACCTGGGGCGGCGGCGACCTCTTCGCGGTGAACCCGGACGGCACGACGCGCTGGCTGATCGAGGACGGCATCGACGGCTTCCTGTGGCACCTGGCGGTCACCCCCGACAACCGGATGCTGCTCGACGGCGGGGCGCCCGACTTCGGCGAGCCGAGCCGCATCCGTGCCTTCTCCACCGCCGACGGAGCCCTGCTCTGGGAGCAGAGCTTCCACTTCGAGGATGGGCTCAACGAGTTCGCCCGCTGGGTGGAGCCGGCGTTCAGCGCCGACGGCCGCACCGCCTACGTGACGACCCGCTTCTCGAGCGACACCAAGCCGTCGTCGCTCTACGCGGTCGACATCACGCTCGAGGCGAGCGTGATCTTCGAGGACGGCTTCGAGAGCGGCGGCCTCCAGGCCTGGAGCTCGGTCGTCGAGTAGCGGTCTCGGCTACTCCCGAGCGGGCAGCGCACGGCCGGGGCGATTTCGCCAGAACGCCCGCGCCGCCTCGATCGCCTGCAGCACCCCGTCGCGGTTC
>JBPEXA010000320.1:0-2568 GCA_052032135.1 Thermoanaerobaculia bacterium
TCGCCAAGGCCACCGACCGCACCGCCACCTCGCCGCCCGCCGAGGCCGTCACCGAGGCCGCCGACCGGCCCGCCGCGCCACCGCCGGCAACGTCGGCACCGCCGTCGACCGGGGCGCCGGAGCCACCGCCCGTCTCCACCGCCGGCGAGGACCAACCGCTCACCGAACCCGCGGCCGCGGAGGCGCCCGCCGCGAGCGACGACGAGCCCGCCGCCGACTCGGCGCCCGCCGTCGAGCTCACCGGCGACGGCGTCGACCGCTTCATCGACCTCATCCGCGCTCGCCGCCAGGTGATCGCCGCCCACCTGCAGGAGCTCGAGCGGCTGGCGTGGGACGGCGCCGAGCTGGTGCTGACCACCGCCGTCGGCGACACCTGGCTCGCCACCGCCCTGCGCCGCAAGCCGAATCTCGAAGTGTTCGAAGCGTGCCTGCGCGAGGCGTTCGGCGACGGCGCCGGCTGGCGGCTCGCCGACGGCAGCGACGGCGACGACGACGAGCAGGCCGCTCCCTCACCCGCCTCCGCGGCGGTCGATCACCCGGCGGTGCAGGCGACCCTCGACGTCTTCGGGGGCACCGCCGAGCCGATCGACGAACCCAATCGACAGGAAACGACGTCATGAACATGCGCAAGCTGATGCAGCAGGCTCAGGAGATGCAGGAGAAGATGGTGCGGGAGCTCGACGATCTGGAGATCGAGGCGAGCGTCGGCGGCGGCATGGTCGAGGTCACCATGGACGGCCACAAGCATCTGAAGTCGATCACCATCGACCCCGAGGCGCTCGACGGTCAGGACGTGGCGATGGTCCAGGACCTGGTGCTGGCGGCGGTCAACGAGGCGTCCCGCAAGGTCGACGAAGCGATGAAGTCGAAGCTCGGCGGTCTGACCGGCGGCCTCGGCGGCGGCCTCGGCATCCCCGGCCTGTGAGCGCTCGATGAGCGGCCAGCCCGAGCCGATGCGACGGTTGGTCGAGGAGCTCGCCCGGCTGCCGGGCATCGGCTCGAAGACCGCCGCCCGCCTCGCCCACCACTTGTTGAAGACCTCCGACGAGGAGGCTCGCGCGCTCGCCGCCGCGGTGCTGGAGGTCAAGGAGCGGCTGTTCCACTGCACCACTTGCGGCGCGATCACCGACACCGATCCGTGCAAGTACTGCAGCGATCCGCAGCGCAACGGCGAGCGGCTGTGCGTCGTCGAGGAGCCGTTCAACATCGAGCCGGTCGAGCGCACCGGCGAGTTCGACGGTCTCTACCACGTGCTGATGGGGGCACTCTCCCCGCAGCGCGGCATCGGCCCCGGCGATCTCGAGATCGATGGCCTGATGCAGCGGCTCGACGGCGTCGAGGAGGTGATCCTCGCCACCAACCCCAACGTCGACGGCGAGGCGACCGCCCTCTACCTGGCGCGCCTGATCAAGCCGCTCGGCATCGAGGTGACGCGCCTCGCCTTCGGCATGCCGGTCGGTGGCGACATCGAGTACACCGACGAGGTGACGCTGGCGCGCTCGATCCTCGGCCGCCAGGCGTTGTGAGACGGTGACCGCCGACCGGCCGCGACTGCGGCGCGGCGATCTCCTGCCGCGGATGAGCGAGCGGCTGGCGGGCCGCGCGACCGCCGCACACCTGCGGCGGGCGGCGGCCTCCGAGACCGACGGCCTGACACCGCCGCGCGACGGCGCTCCGGTGGTATGGCAGGAGGCGCGGGGCGCCAATGTGCTCGACCTCGAGGGCAACCGCTACGTCGACCTCACCGCCGGCTTCGGGGTGGCGGCGATCGGCCATCGACACCCGCGGGTGGTGGCGGCGGTCCGGCGGCAGGCGGGCCGACTGCTGCACGCCCTCGGCGACGTCCACGCTCACCCGCGGCGCGCCGAGCTCGCCGCCGCGCTGGCGGCACGTGCGCCGCTCCCTGATCCGCGGGTGGCGTTCGCGGTGTCGGGCGCCGACGCCGTCGAGCTGGCGATCAAGACCGCCGTCCACGCCACCGGCCGCCACCGGCTGCTCGCCTTCGAGCCGTCCTACCACGGCCTCACCCTCGGCGCCCTCAACGTGTCGTCACGACCCGAGTTCCGGCAGGTCGTCGCCGGCCATCTCCACGACGCGGTCGACCGCCTGCCGTACGGCTGCGCACCCGACCGCGTGGCGGCGGCGCTCGCCGACGGCGACACGGCGGCCGTGGTGGTCGAGCCGATCGTCGGCCGCGAGGGTGTGTTGGTGCCGCCGGCCGGCTGGCTCGCCGCCGTCGCCGACGCCTGCCGCCGTCACGGCACGCTGCTGGTCGCCGACGAGGTCTTCACCGGCTTCGGGCGCACCGGCCGCTGGTTCGCCGTCGAGCACGAGGCGGTCGAGCCCGACCTCGTCTGCTGCGGCAAGGCGCTCGGCGGCGGCGTGCCGGTGGCGGCGGTGATCGGCCGGCGACGTTGGATGGCGGCCTGGGACCGCCCCGGCGAGGCGCCCCACACCGCCACCTTCGTCGCCCACCCGCTGGCCTGCGCCGCCGCCCTCGAGAGCCTGCGGGTGCTGGCCGGCGAGCGGTTGATCCCGCGCGCCGCGGCGATCGGCCGTCGGCTCGAG
>JBPEXA010000321.1:0-2756 GCA_052032135.1 Thermoanaerobaculia bacterium
CTCGGCGTCGCCATCGACGGCGAGGCGCGCGCCTACAGCCTCAACCTGCTGAACCGCCACGAAGTGGTCAACGACCGCATCGCCGGCCGGCCGGTCGCCGCCGTCTGGTGACCGCTCGCCAACGCGGCCGTGGTCTACGACCGCCGTTTCCCCGACCGGGAGCTCCACTTCGAGGCCTCCGGGGCGTTGATGGGCGCTTCGCTGGTGATGCGCGACCTGGAGAGCGACAGCTGGTGGTCGATCATGACCTCGACGGCGATCGGCGGCCCGCTGGAGGGATCGGAGCTGCGGGAGCTCCCGTTCGGCCGCAAGACGACCTGGGGCGAGTGGCGGCGGGCGCATCCCGACACCCTCGTGCTGTCGGTCGACGGCGTCGAGCACGTCGAGCGCGACCCCTATACCGACTACTTCGGCTCCGAAGAGACCTTCCGCCGGATCGAGGTCGACGACCGCCGGCTGGCGCCCAAGACGCCGATCTTCGGCGCCTGGATCGACGGCAGGCCGGTCGCCGTCCCCCACGCAGCGTTCGAGGGCGGAGCGGTGGTGGCGATCGACCACGATCGAACGCTGCTCCTCCACCGCGACCCCGGCGCTCCCCTCTTCGCCTCCAGCCGCGCGTTCGTCATCGGCGGCGGCGTCGACGGCGACGCCCGCCGTCTGCTGGAGGCGGTCGACGAGGGGGCGATCGACGCCGCTCCGGCCGAGGGGCTCGACACCTACTGGTACACCTGGGTGATCGCCCAGCCGGAGACCGCCGTCCTCCCCTGACGTCGAGCCCTTGTGCCGGCGCCGCCGAGCACGTACCGTAGCCGCGCCGCGAGCGCCGGGCTCGCCCCACCACTCTCGATCGACAGGAGCACCGATGACCCTCAGGACCTTGCTGGCCGCCGTGGCCGTTGCCGCCCTTCCCGCGACCGCGTTCACCGCCGAGCACACCCTCGGCGGCGGAGTCCGCTACTTCGAGACCGTCGACAACCTCTCGATCGACGACCTCGGCGCCATCGAGGACAGCGGCAACTCCCTGATCCTCGCCTACGGCATCAACCCCGCCGGCATCCTGCGCTACGAGTTCCAGCTGGAGTACATCGAGGACGGCTATGCGCCGGAGACCGGCGAGGTGATCTCGCCGCAGGCGTTCGTGCTCCTCGGCAGCACCCTCTACGGCGGTGTCGGCATCGGCATCGACCACCTGCCCGACAACACCCTCGGCGACGACACCTCCGACGCCTACTTCATCGGCCGGCTCGGTCTCGACCTGCTACTGCTGCCGCGCGTCCACCTCGACATCAACGCCAATTACCAGACCGACAAGTTCGACAAGGTGCTCAGCGGCCCCAGCTCCGACACCCTCACCCTCGGAGCGCTCGTTCACTTCCGCTTTCGCTGAGGTCGTCGGGCGCTAGCCGGCGCCGGACGCCGCCGCCACCCGCTCGACCTCGCGCCAGACCCGCAGGACGTTGCCGCTGAGGATCTTCTCGACGTCGGCCTCCGAGTAGCCGGCGTCGAGCAGCGCGGCGATCAGATTGGGGAGCTGCGAAGCGTCCTTGAGGCCGGTCGGCAGCGAGTCGCCGACGCCGTCGAAGTCGGAGCCGAGACCGACGTGGTCGATGCCGGCGAGCTCGACGACGCGGTCGATGTGGGCGACGACGTCGCTGACGTCGGCGAACACCGGTGGGTGCTCCTCGAGGTACGCCTCCGACCACGCCTCGAGCTCGGGATCCCCGTCCTCCAGCCCGTTCTCCGCGGCGTAGGCGCCGCGCGCCCCGTAGTACTCGCGTGAGTGGGCGTTGGCGGCCGCGGTCAGGAACGCCGAGCCGAAGTTGATCTGCACGGTGCCGCCGTTGTCGCCGAGCGCCACCACCATCTCATCCGACAGGTTGCGCTCGAAGCCGGGGGTGAAGTGGCGCAGCGACGAATGGGAGGCGATGACCGGGGCCTCGGTGAGCTCCATCACCTGCCAGAACGCCTCGTCGGAGACGTGAGAGACGTCGATCATCATCCCCAGCCGGTTCATCTCCGCGACGACCTCGCGACCGAACGGCGACAGCCCGTTCCAGGTCCGCTCGCGGGCGTAGGAGGAGTCGCAGATGTGGTTGTTCTCGCCGTGGGTGAGGGTGACGTAGCGGATGCCGCGATCATGGAAGTGGCGCAGCTTCGCGAGGTCGCCCTCGATCGGGGCACCGTTCTCCATCCCCATCGGCAGCGACATCACCCCCGCCTCGAAGTTGGCGACCACCTCGTCGACGCTGGTCGCCACCCGGAACTTGTCGGGCCACTGCCGCTCGAACCCCTCGACCAGGTCGATCAGCGACTCGGCGAAGTCGAAGGCGCCCCCCTCCTGGTAGCTGGCCGGCACGTAGATCGACATGAAGGGGGCGTCGAGGCCGCCGGCGACGGCACGCGGGTAGTCGAAATCCCCCCCATCGGTGCGCTGCGAGATGTCGGCCATCTCCTCGCCCAGTCGGTAGGGGACGTCGACGTGGGTGTCGACGATCAGCGTCTCGGTGGCGAGGCGCTGCGCTCGCTGTTCCGACGACGGCGCCGGCGTCACCGGCGGATCGCCGTCGTCGGTCGCCGGTGCCTGGCAGGCGGCGAGCGCCAGCCCGCCGAGCATGGCGGTCGAGATCTTCAGGGGGGTCATGGTCACGGCTCTCTCTCCTCCTGGTCGAGGCGCACGGCGGGCACCGCCGCGGCGAGCACCGCGGCGTTCAAGGCCGGCAGCTGGTCGCGGAAGACGCTCCGGGGCGTCGTCAGCT
>JBPEXA010000322.1:0-7088 GCA_052032135.1 Thermoanaerobaculia bacterium
CTTCGCTCGGCTCCTCGGTCTCTGTCTCCTGTGCCGGTAGCGGGACGGTCAGCAGCGCGATGCACAGGCCGAACATCCAGGCGTTCGTCAATCGCTTCATGACGGAGCTCCTCAGAAAGGGGTTTGGTCGATTATGAGAGTCGCCTGCGGCAGCGTCAAACCGGACGCCGCCCGAGGCGACTAGAAGTCCTCGATCAGCACCACGTCGGACAGATCCCGCCCGCGAACGACCGCCAGCTTCGAGCCCTCGGGCGACCACGACAGCGAGTAGATCTGGAGCTCGTCGAAGTCGGTGAGGCGGCGCTGCTCGCCGCCGTCGAGCGGCAGCCTCCAGACGTTCGACACACCGGCTTCGGTGCGGACGAAGTCGATCGCCGTCCCGTCGGGCGCCCACGTCGTCGGCGTCGGCGGGATGTCGTAGAGCGTTGGCTCCTGCGGTCGATCGGCAGGGAAGACGGCGAGCATGAGTCGTGGGTCGTCGCCGTGCATCACGGCGGCGGCGACCCGCGATCCGTCCCGCGAGAGCTCGAGAGCCCCCCACCCTCGCACCGACCCGCCGCGGGTGAGCACCTCGACCTCGCCGCCGTCCACCCGGCGCCGGACGACTCCGGACTTCGCCGCCGAGGATCGGTAGTACAGCCAGCGGCCGGCCGGATCGCAAGCGGGCATGAACGCGAAGCTGCCCTCGGTGAGCTGACGGGCTTCCCCGCCCGTCACCGGAACGCGCCAGATGTCGCCGTTCCCTTCCGCGAACGAGACGTAGACGAGGTGACCCTCGCCGCAGCGCCGTGGGCTGAGCCCGTCGCCGACGAGGCGTCTCCGCTTGCCGCTTTCGAGATCGATGACCCACAATCCCAATCCTCCGCCTCGATTCGACGCGGCGGCCAGGCTCGAGTCGGACAGCCAGGCGAGGGTGCGAAAGCCCTCGGTCGCGGCGGCGGCACCGGGGAGCGGTCGAAAGTTTCTGTCGTCGGCGTCGACGATCCACACTCCTCGTTCCCGTCGGCGTTGCACCGCCGCCAGTGTCCGCCCGTTGGCCGCCACGCTGAAGTGGGTGTAGCGCTCCGCGTCACGGGTCAGCCGGCGCCGCTCTCCGCTGTCGAGATCGATCCGCCACAGCTGTTGCGGCGCCGACAGGTCGCCTCCCAGCGCGATGACCTCCCTGCCAGACGGGAGCCAGGCGACCTGCACCGCGAAGCGGAACGGGACGTGGGGGACGACCTCGAGCGTCCCACCCTCGAAGGGGACCGTTGCCACCCGCTCCTCGATCCGCTCGCCCACCTTGACGGCGATAGTCGCGAGCTCGCGCCCGTCCGGCGACCAGCTGGGCGGCTCGAGACTTCGAATGGTGTCGAACGCGTCCCCCAGCGCCACCTCGCGCACCGCTTCGCCGCGCACTCCCGCCACCGCCAAGCCGTGGCTCCGCAATCGGCCCTCGGGTCGTCCGAAAGCGATGCTCCGGCCGTCGGGAGAGAAGGCCGGACTGCTCCAGGCGCCGTCGAGGACCTGCTCCGGTGCGCCGCCCAGAGACGGGACGCGGTACATGGTGCCGGCGATGTTGCCGGGCGGCCTCCGGGTGTAGTACACGTAGTCGCCCTCGGGCGAGAAGACCGGCTGGGAGATGCGGGCAGTGGCTGGCTGGACGATCTCGAGGTCGCTGCCGGTCTCGATCTGCAGCAGCCGGAGAGAGTGTCGCTCGCCGTCGTCGAGCACGTACCCCAGAAGTCGACCGTCGGGGGAAAGGCCTGCCGCCGCCACCCGTCCGGACTGAGTGAGCTTGCGGACCCGCATCTCCGTGTCGACGTCGTCGGCGGCCGGAAGCCCCGATCCCGAGGGCGCTCGCCGCGTCGACAGCCACCATGCGATGCCGCTCGCCACGAGGACGATGGCGAGCAGCAACGGCATCGCGGGCAGTCGTCGTCTCTCCCTGTGGGGCGGCTGGGTGGCGACGGCGGGAGAGCTGAGCTCCAGCTGCAGCGCCGCCAGTTCGTTGCGAACCTCGGCCGCCGATCCATAGCGGCGCGACGGCTCCTTCTCCAGGCAGCGCCGCAGCACCCTCGCCAGGTGGTTGGGGAGATCGGCGCGCAGCTCGGTGGCCGACGGCGCGGGGTCCTTCAAGATCGCCGACAGCAGCTCGACGGCGGTGCGCCCTTCGAACGCGCGGCGCCCCGTCGCCATCTCGAACAGCAACAGACCCAGGGCGAAGACGTCGGAGCGCGGGTCGGCCGGCTCCCCGCGAGCCTGTTCCGGCGACATGTAGGCGACGGTGCCGACGACAGTCCCCTCGCGGGTGACCGCCAGCGTCTCTTCGTCGTCCGTGGCGGTGGACGCCTCGGCCTTGGCGAGGCCGAAGTCGAGCACCTTGACCCGCCCGTCCTCCGACACCATCACGTTGGCCGGCTTGACGTCGCGGTGGGTGATGCCGCGGTCGTGCGCCGCTGCCAGGGCGTCGGCGAGGGGGATGGCGAGCTCGAAGAAGCGGTCGAGGGAGAGACCGTCGGCCGGGATCACGCGGTCGAGCGTCGTCCCTTCGATCAGCTCCATGGTGATCAGGTGGACGTCGCCGCCGTCGTGGGGCGCGCTCTCGATGGCGTGGATGCCGACGATGTTGGGGTGGTTGAGGGCCGCCACCGTCTTCGCTTCGCGCCGGAAGCGCTCCAGTCGCTCGGCGTCGTCGGCCACCGCCGAGGGCAGCACTTTGAGCGCCACCCGCCGTTCGAGATCGAGATCCTCGGCGAGGTAGACCTCGCCCATCCCGCCCTCTCCGAGCTTGGCGAGGATTCGATAGTGAGAGAGGTTGGAACCGATCATCGATACCGGTGGCACTGGCGACCCGCGTCGCTCGTTCGTGGGATGAGCGGTCGCTATCGTAGCGGTCTCGGACTCGCACCGGGTGCCGGACGGCGATCTGGGACAATGGGGCGACATGTCGGAGCCGCTATCGCCCGTCGAACCGCCCAGCTGGTTGGGGGGAGACGAGGCATCGCCCTCGGCGCCGACCTCCGCGCCGGCATCGGCGCCGGGCGAGGGGGCGTCGAGCGACGAGGCGCTGTTGGAGGCGATCCAGGGCCTGTGCGAGCAGCACCCGATCCTGGGCGAGCTCGACGCCGACGCCTGGGCTCGCGTCGCCGACAAGGGGCCGAACGTGCACCACATCAAGGGTCAGTTGCTCGAGGAGATCCTCGGATCGCAAGTCGAGGAGCTGAAGAACGACGCCGCTTGGCTCGCCGAGATGGGGATCGACGCCGCGCCGGAGGACCTCGAGTTCATTCCCGGCCACATGGTCGCCGACGGGTCGAATCGCCAGATCACCGATGGCTTCCTGGCGCGCGCTCATCCCGAGGGCCTCGAGATCGTCGCGATCTTCGAATCGAAGGCGGGGGAGAGCGCCGCGCGCGGCCTGAAGGCGTCGTCCTCCTACTACGACGGCCTGTCGGCAGCGGACAAGGCCGAGTTCCATCAGGCGGCGCGCGACATGCACGCAGAGGAGGCGGCGGCGGCCGGCGAGGGCTACACCAAGACCGTGGCCGACGTGGAGAACGAGATCGTGCTGACCGAAGAAGGAGGACAGGTCACTCGCGATATCGAGCGCTTGCATCGATCGGCCGACGGCCAGTCCACCGAGCTCCGGATCCAGGCGATCGACAACGATGCGGATCGGCTGCGAGCGGAGCGCTTCGATATCGAGGCCGGTGACCGCGTCCCGGTCACGGTCTCACGGGTCGACACCGCGGTGATCGGTGTCCTGCCCGAAGACGTCGACGCCTCGAGGCTCGAGGCCAAGCTGCAGAGCCGCGTGGTCGACGACGAGGAGACCGGGCTCGGCTACAACTTCCACGGTCTCAACGTCGACATCGACGCCGCCGACCTCCGTCGGGCGGCGGAGGAGATCTCCACCGCGACCGGCGAGGGCTAGTCGGCCGGCCGATCTACCGGCATCACCCCCCCTGGGCTGCGATCCAGGCGCCGAGCTGCGTCACCGCGGCGGGGTCGAGCGATCCGGGGTCGGCCGTCTTCTCCGAGTGGTAGGCCTTCATCAGGCCCATCAGGACGGCGGCACGCGCCGGGTTGGTCTGCTTGAGAGTGGCGTACGCCTGGGTCGCGTCGCCCAGCATGTCGAGGGCGAGGACGGCGGCCGCCCAGCCGCCGAACAGCTGGTCGTTGTCGGGCGCCAGCTGGAGGCCGCGTGCCGATACCTGGATCGCCTGCTGCGGCTTGCCGCCGAGCCGTAGGGCCTCGTCGAGGCCGACGTAGGCGTCGATCAGCTTCGGATTGCTGCGGATGGCGCTCTGGAAGCTCTCGGCGGCGCTGTCGTAGGCCGCGGCGATCTTGCCGCGGGTCTTCTCGGCCTTCTCGCCGTCGAGCTCGGCGAGCTTCGCCTCGAGCTTGGCCGCTCGCTTGAGCTCGCGCACCCCGGCGCCGTACGCCATCTGTGCCTGCTGGGCGACGTTGCCGGTGTCGGAGCGATCGAACAGCGTGTCGAAGGAGCTCGGCTCCTGGTTGGGGGCCTCGCGGCCTTCTTCCTGTGCCACCACCATCGTGGCGGCGGCGAGCGTTGTCACAACGGCGAACGTGAGCGGTTTGCGCATCGGCATGTCGACCTCCCGGTGGGATCTCTGCAGGCGACAACTCTATTCGACTCCCCGGGATTCCGAGAGAGCCCGCCGGCGGGCGCTACGATGAGACCCCGAGAGCGAGCTGGCGATGGCGGACGAGGCACCTGCACGACGGATGGCGAGCTCCGACGGGAGGCGCCCGTCGGGTGGGTCGCCAGTGCGGCGGCTGGGAGTCACGACGGCGACCCTGCTGGTGATCGCCAACATGATCGGCACGGGGGTGTTCACCACCACCGGATTCCTGATCGCCGACATCGAGTCGCCGGCCGCGGTGCTGGCTGCCTGGCTGATCGGCGGCGCGATCGCGCTGTGCGGCGCTCTCTCGTACGGGGAGCTGGCGGCGGCGTTGCCGGACAACGGCGGCGAGTACCACCTGCTGGCGCGGATCTACCACCCGATGGTCGGCTTCATCGCCGGCTGGGTCTCCTTCGTGGTCGGCTTCTCGGCACCGATCGCTGCCTCGGCGCTGGCGTTCGGCCACTACCTGTCGGCGCTCGTCCCCTCCATCGAGCCGGTGGCGGCCGCCTGCCTCCTCGCCGTGGCGCTGGCCGCGATGCACGCTCTCGACGTCGCCGTTGGCGCCGGGGTGCAGAACGTCTTGACCGCTGCGAAGGTGGTGCTGATCGCGCTCTTCGTCGCCGGTGGAGTCGCCGAGGTCGATCTGGCTCGGCCGCTGACCGTCGGCGGCACCGAGTTCGCGGCGGCGGCGCTCTCCCCCGGCTTCGCGGTCGGCCTGATCTTCGTCTCCTTCGCCTACGCCGGGTGGAACGGTGCGGTCTACGTCGCCGGTGAGATCCGCCGTCCGGGTCGCAGCCTGCCGCTCGCCTTGCTGCTCGGCACCGGCGTCGTGGTCCTCCTCTACGGCGCGCTCAACCTGGTGTTCCTCGCCGCCGCGCCGCCCGAAGAGCTGGCGGGCGTGGTCGAGATCGGCTTCGTGGTGGCGACGCGGCTGTTCGGCGAGCAGGTCGGCTCGTGGCTGACCGCGATGGTCGCGCTCGCGCTGATCTCCTCGGTGAGCGCGATGATGATGGCCGGACCACGGGTCTACGAGGCGGTCGGTCGCGACTATGCGCGGCTCCGGGCTCTCGGCCGGCGCAGCGCGAAGGGGGGGCCGTTCATCGCCCTGGCGTTGCAGACCGCGGCGGTGCTCGTCATGATCGCGACGGCCAGCTTCTCGACGCTGTTGACCTACATCGGCTTCACCCTGTCGATCTCTTCGGGGCTCACCGTGCTCGGCGTCTTCGTCCTGCGTCGGCGAGAGCCGCAGCTGCCGCGCCCCTATCGGACCTGGCTCCACCCGCTGCCACCGCTGCTCTTTTTGCTGCTCTCCGCCTGGATGATCGTCCACACGCTCGCCCAGCGCCCGGTCGCGGCGATCGCGGGCCTGGCGACCGTGGCGAGTGGAGCGCTGTTGCATGCGTGGGCCGGTCGACGGTCGGATCGCTGACCGCGCGGCCTTCCGCGGAGGGTGCTCAGCCCTCGACGCGCGCTAGTCCCGCGGTCGCCCGCTCCACCCACGGCTCGAGCTCGGGCTCCGGATCGCTCCACAGCCGGAGGAACTTGCGGTAGTCGGCGGCGGCCGCCTCGGCGTCGCCCAATCGTTCGTGCAGCTCTCCTCTCCCGAGCATCGCGGGTGCGACCAGGGCGTCGTCGTAGAACGAGACCTCCGACAGGCTCGACAGCCAGCGGAGAGCGGCCTCGTCGTCTCCCATCTCGAGGGCGAGCAGCCCGTGCTGGAGCCGCTCGTGGGGGAGCGAGTTGACCGGCGAGGCGAAGGTCTCCTGGTAGGAGAGAGCCGTCGGGTCGAGGCGCTCCAGAGCGGCGTAGGCGCGCTCGAGATCGCCGCGAGATCGCCACCAGGCGGAGCGCACCGCCTCCGCCAGGCTGTCGAACCACGGTGCGCGATCGTTGCCGCGGCCGGCGGCGACCAGCGCCTCCGCTCGCTCGAGGGCCTGGGGGTCACCGAGGCGAGCCTCGAGCAGTCCCAGGAGGTAGGTGCGGATGTGGGGGTGGCGGCCGTCGAGGCTGGCGAAGAAGTAGCCGGAGAGCGACGAGGGGAGGACCGCCGCCGCGTCCCAGGCGAGCAGGCGATCGCGGATCTCGCCGACCTCGACATCGGTGACGGGGAGAAAGTCGACGGCCGCGAGGTAGGCACGGTTCTCGAGGCCCATGTGGGGGACGATCGCCTCCGCCTGGTCGAGGTGGGCGGTGGCGGCCCGCCAGCGGCCTCCGGCGACCTCGCAGAAGGCGAGGATGGAGTGGCCGAGCGCCCGCGCCTCCGGCGAGCGGTCGGCGCGAACGAGCTCGCGGGCGATCGCCGCGGTGCCGGCGGTGTCGTCCATCACCAGCGCCAGGTTCCACGCGATCAGCGCGATCCACTGGTCGGCGACGTCGGTGATCGCCGCCAGCAGCTCCCGCTGGGCGTCCTCGCGACCGAGGGCGAACGCCTGCACCGCTTTGAGCTCGTGGACG
>JBPEXA010000323.1:0-2228 GCA_052032135.1 Thermoanaerobaculia bacterium
GTCCCCGCTCTTGGTACCTCGTGGCCTAGCGGGAGTCTCCCCCGCCCCCGCCTCCGCCACCGCGGCGGCCGTTGCCGTTGCCGTTCCCGTCAGGCGACGGGCTGGGCTCGGGCTCGGGTGACGGTGACGGCGAGGGCGAGGGTGATGGCGCGGGGCTCGGCGACGGCTCGTCGGTCGGCTCCTCGCTGGGGCTCGGTTCCTCGGTGGGCTCCTCGGTCTCCTCCGGCGGACCACCGTTCCGCGGGGCCACGCCGACCTGGAGCACCACCACGACGTCCTCGCCGGGCTCGAGCTCCTCGCCGGCGCTCGGGCTCTGGGCGAGGACCTTGCCCTGCTCCTCCGGGCGACGGGTCTCGCGCTCGACGATCTTCACGCCGTAGCCGAGCTCGCCGAGGATGCGGACCGCGTCCTCCTCCTTGGCGCCGACGAAGTTGGGCAGGACCGGGCGCTCACCGGAGCCGTCGGAGACCTGCAGGACCACCGCGCGACCGGCCGGCACGCGCGTGCCCGCCTCCGGGCTCTGGCCGACGAAGGTCCCCTCGGGGCGGTAGTCGCTGACGGTCTCGACCACGAGGTTCAGCTTCGCCGCCTCGGCGAGCTCCTTCGCCTCGGCGATGGATCCGGTGGCGACCACGTCCGGGACGGTCGCGCTGGGCAGCGCCCCCGGACCCGAGAACCGGGCCGGCTCGAAGCGCTTGACCGCCTCGGCCATGTACGACTTCCACATCGGGGCGGGGATGGTCCCACCGAAGATGCGGCGGTAGCTGTTGCCACCGATCGTCACGTTGCGCATGTACTGGCGCTCGACGCACTTGCGCGTGTTCGACGAGGTGTCGACGTCGAAGCACTGCACCGTCTCCTGGGCGCAGCGGTCCGGGTTCGCCTCGCAGTCGTAGGTGACGATGCCGTTCTCGTAGCCCACCCACGCGGCGGTCGCGAGCTGCTTCACGTAGCCCACGAACCAGGCGTCGACGTAGTCGTTGGTCGTGCCGGTCTTGCCGCGGGTGTCCCAGGCGCCGAGGTTGGCGACCGGGGCGGTACCGCCGGCGGTGACGGGCCCGTCCATGATGTCGATGACGCGGTCGGCGATGGGCTGCTCGAGCACCTGCTCGCAGTCCGGGGTGTGCTCGTAGATGACCTCGCCGTCGCGGTTCTCGATGCGCTCGATCGCGAACGGCGCGCAGTACTCGCCGCGGTTGGCGAGCGTCGCGTAGGCGGCCGCCATCTCGAGCGGGAAGACCTCGACGGCACCGAGCGCCAGGGAGCACTCGTCGGGCAGCTCGGACCGGCGCACGCCGAGGCGCGTGGCCATGTCGACCACGTTGGCCGGGCCGGTCTCCTTGATGAGCTTGGCGTGGAAGACGTTCGAGGACGCCTTCACGCCGGAGTACATGTCGCGGAGGCCGTCACCGCCGGAGTTGTTGACCTCCCAGGGGCCGCCGTTGTCGCAGCCGGGGATGGTCGCGGGGCCGGTCGCGTCGACCTGCCAGCCCGGCGGGATGCCCTTCTCGAGCGCCGCCGCGATGACGAAGGGCTTGAACGACGAGCCCGGCTGACGACCGGCGCGGGACGAGCCCACGTCGGACGGGATCAGCGGGTTGAACTTGGTCTTGTCGCAGAGGAGGCGGCCCTGGCTGTCGGTGCCGACCGGCTCCTCGCAGGCGCCGTACTCGCGCGGGCCGATGGCCATGGTGCGGATGGCGCCGGTGCCGGGCTCGACGGAGATCAGGCCGCCGAAGGGCTCCTGGGCGACCTCGGCGGGCGTCTCGCCCTCGAAGGTCAGCGCCTCGCGTACTGACCTCTCGGCGATCGCCTGGAACTCGGGGTCGAGCGTGGTGTGGATGCGCAGGCCCGACTGGAACACCGTCGAGATGCGGTCCGGCGAGTCCTCACCCATGAGCTCGAGCGCGTCGGTCTGGCTGCCGAGCGCCTCGGCCGCCTCCTGCTCGATGAGGATGCGGGTGACGAAGTCGACCCAGAAGGGGAAGTCGGGGTTGTCGGGCTCGGATGGGTTGATGCCGAGCGGCTGCGCCTGAGCGGCGTCGCGCTGGGCGGCGGTGATGAAGCCGTGGCTCGCCATCTGGCCGAGCACGATGTCGCGGCGCTGGCGCGCGGCGACCTCGTCCTTCAGCGGGTTGTTGCCCTCGGGGAAGCGGATGAGCCCGGCGAGCATCGCGGACTCGGCGAGGGTCAGCTCGCCGACGTCCTTGGAGAAGTAACGGCGGGCG
>JBPEXA010000324.1:0-7440 GCA_052032135.1 Thermoanaerobaculia bacterium
GCTCTGTTTTCCCCCCCCCCCCCGATGCCGGTGCCCATCAGCGCCATCCCCATCCCCGACATCACCGAGCGGACGTCGGCGAAGTCGACGTTGACTTCGCCCGGGATGGTGATCAGATCGCTGATCCCCTGCACCGCCTGCTGCAGCACGTCGTCGGCGATCTGGAACGCCTCGGAGAGCGGCGTGCCGCGGTCGACGAAGTTGAGCAGCCGCTCGTTGGGGATGGTGATCAGGGTGTCGACGCTGCTGCGCAGCTCCTCGACCCCCTGCTCGGCCAGCTCCCAACGGCGGCGTCCCTCGAAGCCGAACGGCTTGGTCACCACCGCCACCGTCAGCGCGCCGACCTCGGCCGCCAGCGAGGCGACGATCGGGATCGACCCGGTGCCGGTGCCGCCGCCGAGGCCGGCGGTGAGGAAGACCATGTCGCTCCCCTCGAGCATCTCGAGGATCCGCTCGGTGTCCTCGAGCGCCGCCTTGCGACCGATGTCGGGGTCTCCTCCGGCACCGAGCCCGCGGGTGAGGCTGGGGCCGAGCTGCAGCTTGTGGGGCGCCCGGCAGTTGCGCAGCGCCTGCACGTCGGTGTTGGCGGCGATGAACTCGATGCCGCGCATCCGCGCGTCGATCATCCGATTCACCGCGTTGCCGCCGCCGCCGCCGACGCCGATCACCTTGATCCGCGCCGGCGCGATCTGCTCCTCCAGGGTGATGGGAACACTGCTTTCCGTTTCTTTCTCGTCGAACAAAATCATCGTGAAACCTCCTCGTTTCGGGGTCGTTGCAGCCGCCGCCGGCCTACACCAGGTCGGCGAACATGCTGCGGAGGTTGCCCACCATTTGGCGGACGCTGAAGGGGGCTCGTTTGCCGGAGCGCTCGTGCTCCTCCTCAGCGGTGCGTCCATAGATCAGCAGGCCCGACGCGGTGCACCACGACGGGCTGCTGATGACGTCCACCAGGCCGCCCAATCCCTGCGGCAGGCCGTAGCGAACGCTGCAATTGAAGATCTCTTCCGCCAGCTCCGGCAGCCCGTCGAGCTGGGCTCCGCCGCCGGTGAAGACGACGCCGCCGCGAAGACCGTCGGCGGCACCGTTGCGGTCGAGGTCCTGGCGGACGAGCGTCAACAGCTCCTCCGCCCGCGGCTGCATGATGTCGCACAGCTCGCGCTTGGCGACCACTTTGGGGGGGCCGCCGGCGACCGCCGGCACCGACACCCCTTCGCGGTCGCTGAGCAGCCCTTCGAGACAGCAGCCGTGCTGGACCTTGAGCCGCTCCGCTTCGGCGAACGGGGTGCGCAGCACCATCGCGAGATCGTTGGTGAAGTGACTCGAGCCGATCGGCAGCACCGCGGAGATGAGGACCTCGCCCTCGAGGTAGAGGGCGTACTCGGTGGTGCCGCTGCCGATGTCGATCAGCAGGGCGCCGAGCTCCTTCTCGTCGTGGGTCATCACCGCCTGCGCCGTCGCCAGCGGCTCGAAGACCATCTCGGCGACCTCGATGCCGGCCCGATTGATGCAGGTCAGCAGCGTCTTCGATCGCGTCTGGTTCCCGGTCACCAGATGGACCGCCGCTTCGAGTCGATTGCCCTGCATGCCGAGCGGGTCCGCGATTCCCTCCTGCTCGTCGACCACGAACTCGCGGACGATGGCATGGAGGATCTCGCGATCGGAGGGCAGCGCCGCCGCCTGCGCCGCCTCCAGCACCCGTTCGATGTCCTGCCGCGCGATCTCGCGGTCGCTGCGGGCGACCGACACCATGCCGCGCGAATTGACGCTGCGGATGTCGATGCCGGCGACGCCGACGTAGGCGCGGGAGATCTCGACACCGGCCATCACCTCGGCCTCCTCCGCGGCGCGCTTCAGCGCGTCGACCGTCGATTCGACGTTGACGACGTTGCCTTTGCGGCTGCCGCGGCTGGGCGCCGAGCCCTTGCCGACCACCTCGAGGGATCCGTCTTCGGTGCGCTGCCCGATGAGGATCCCCACTTTCGAGGAGCCGACGTCGATGGCGGCGATGTAGCGATCAGGTTTGGGCATCGTTCAAGCCTCCGGGAATTGCAGGACGATCTGTCGATGGAAGCGGAGATCGACGGCATCGAAGTCGCCGAAGCGGCGCTCGATCTCCGGTTGAAGTCGTTCGAAACGGCTCACCGTCGGCTGCAGACGGCCGGGCCGGACGAGGAGCGCGTAGGGTCGGTCGACGAGGCGCAGCTCGAGATCGCTGCCGGCGAGAAGCTCGACACGCTCGATCCGCTGGTGGAGCCGCCGGGCGACGCCCCGCAGCTCGTCGATGGTCCGCACGGCGGTGGCGACCGCCTCGGCGACCGGCTCGCGAGCGTCGATCCGCAGCAGCTCGGGAGCGCCGTCGGGCGCGACGACGTCGATCACCTCGCCGTCGCGATCGACGTAGCTCTCGACGCCGCGATCGCGCACCACCGCCACCGGCACGCGCTCGAGAATCTCGACCAGCAGGGCATCGGGGAGCCGCTTCGACACCTCGACCCCCTCGACCCACCGGTGATCGGCGAGCAGCCCTTCGACCTCGTCGAGCGACAACAGCAGGGTGTGGCGCCCCCGCAGCGACTGCAGGTTGCGGGCCGCCCAGGCGGCGGGCACCCGCTCGCCGGTGGCGATGTGGATGGTCGAGAGCTCGAAGCGGGGCGACGTCGACAGCCAGACGGCGGCGCCGAGCGGCGCGCCGGCGGCGACGGCGGCGATCAGCACCGGCCGCACCACCAGCCGCCAGAGACCGGGCCGGCGGTGGGAGGCGACGAAGCGCCGGCGCCGGAACATCGGCGGGCGCTCGAGCGGCCGCGGCGGCGCTTTCACGCCTCCCCTCCCGACGCCAGCCGCTCGGCGAGGCGGTAGATGTCGCCGGCGCCGAGCGTCAGCACGACGTCGCCGGCGCCGACGCGCTCGGCGAGCATGGGTGGCAGCTCGCGCCAATCGGCACACAGCTCGCAGCGCCGGTGGCCGCTGGCGACGGCGGCGCTGCGGACCAGCTCTGCGCTGACGCCGTCGATCGGCGCCTCCCGCGAGCCGTAGATCGCCGTCACCCACGCCTCGTCGGCGCCGAGCAGCGCGCGCCCGAAGTCGTCGGCGAGGTCGCGGGTGCGCGAATAGAGGTGGGGTTGGAAGACGGCGTGGATCTTCCCCTCGGGATAGGCCTGGCGAGCCGCCTCGAGGGTCGCCGCCACCTCGGTCGGATGGTGCGCGTAGTCGTCGACGACCGCCGCTCCCTGCCACCGCCCGAGCCGCTCGAAGCGGCGATGCACCCCGCCGAAGCTGCCGAGCGCTCCGGCGATCGCGTCGAAGTCGAGACCGACCGCGAGGCCGACGGCGACGGCGGCGAGGGCGTTCTCGACGTTGTGACGACCGGGGAGCGGGATCGCCAGGCTGCCGAGCTCCCCCTCCTCGGCGTGGACGACGCGAAACCGCGTCGTCTCGGCGTCGGCGACCAGGTCGACCGCCCGCAGCCTCGCCTGAGGCGAGACGCCGTAGGTGACGACGCGGTGGTCGGCGAGCTCGGGGAGCAGCTGCTGGATGTTGTCGTCGTCGAGGCAGAGGATCACCTGCCCGAAGAACGGCACCTTGTCGGCGAAGGTGAGGAAGGTGGTGCGGATCTCGTCGAGGTCGGCGTAGGTGTCGAGGTGGTCGCGGTCGATGCTGGTGATGACGGCGATGATCGGCTGCAGGCGGAGGAAGCTGCGGTCGTATTCGTCCGCCTCGGCGACCAGGTACTCGCTGCGGCCGAGCCGCGCGCCGGTCCCCGACACCCGCAGCCGCCCGCCGACGATCACCGTCGGGTCGTAGCCGGTCTCGGTCAGCATCGCCCCCACCAGCGAGGTGGTCGTCGTCTTGCCGTGGGTGCCGGCGACCGCGATGCCGTACTTGAGGCGCATCAGCTCGCCGAGCATCTCGGCGCGACGGACGATCGGGATGCCCTGCCGGCGGCCCTCGGTCACCTCGACGTTGTCGCTCGGCACCGCGGAGGAGACGACGATCAGGTCGGCGCCGTCGACGTGGGCGGCGTCGTGCCCCTCGAAGACCCGCACGCCGGCGGCCTCGAGCCGCGCCGTCGTCTCGCTGAGAGCGAGGTCGGAGCCGGAGACCTCGAAGTCGTAGTCGGAGAGCACCTCGGCGATGCCGCTCATTCCGGCGCCTCCGATACCGACGAAGTGCACCCGCGACAGGTTCATGAACTGGCGGAACATCAGGCGGCGACCTCCACTCCACCGCCGTCGGCGAGGCGCTCGGCGAGGTCGGCGATGCTGCGGGCGGCGTGCGGCCGGGCGAGCTCGCGGGCGGCGGTCGCCATCCGCTCGAGACGCGGACGATCGTTCAGGAGATCGCCGAGCAGCGCGACCAGCTCGTCGACCTCGAGCTGCGACCCGGTGGCGCAGAGCGCGGCGCCGGCGTCGGCGAGGCGGCGGGCGTTGTCCGCCTGGTGGCCACCCGCCTGGGCGAGCGGCACCAGCACCGACGGCCGGCCGGTGGCGCACAGCTCGGCGAGCATGTTGGCGCCGGCGCGGGAGACGACGAGGGTCGCGCCGCCGAGGGCGGCCGGCATGTCGTCGACGAAGCCGATCACCTCGACCCGCCCCCCGTCGACGCCGAGGTCGGCGTAGGCGAGCCGCACGGCGTCGACGTGGGCGTCGCCGGCCTGGTGCACCACCGTCAGCGACGGCAGTCGCTCGGCGAGGCGCGCGAAGACCGGCGGCAGCAGGCCGTTGAGCTGAGCCGCGCCCTGCGAGCCACCGACCACCAGCAGCCGGTGCGCATCGGCGGCGAGCGGCGGTTGGCGGAAGAAGGCGCTCCGCACCGGCACCCCGGTCACCTCGGTCGGGCAGTCGAACTCGCCGGCGGCCGCCGGATAGGCGAGCGCCGCCGCGGTCGACCAGCGGGAGAGGAAGCGGTTGGCGGCGCCGGCGGCGGCGTTGGGCTCGATCAGCAGCGTCGGCGTGCGCGCCAGGCGGGCGCCGAGCACCGCCGGGGCGGAGACGTAGCCGCCGGTGCCGACCACTACCGCCGCCTCCGCCCGCCGCACCAGCCGCCGACCGGCGAGCGCGGAAGTGAGCAGGGTGAGGAGTGCCTTCACCTTGCCGACCACCCCCTGGCCGACCAGCGGTGCCGCCGCCAGCGCCAGGTAGGGGACGCCCGCCTGCTCGACGAGCCGTCGTTCCATCCCACGGGGACGGCCGAGCCAGCTCACCGTCCACCCCCGTTCGGAGAGCTCCGCCGCCACCGCGAGGCCCGGGTAGACGTGGCCGCCCGAGCCACCGCCGGCGACCACGGCGTGGCGGGCTTCGTCGTTGGGCGGCATCGGGTCATCGATCATCCGGGCTCACGCGTGCTGCGAGACGTTGAGGACGAGGCCGCAGGCGACGAGGGTGGCGACCACCGACGAGCCGCCGGCCGAAAGGAAGGGGAGCGGCACCCCGGTGGTCGGCACCACCGAGAGCGCGACGCTGACGTGCAACAGCGCCTGCAGCGCGATCACCGCGGTCAGCCCCCAGGCGAGGTGGCGACCGAAGGCGTCGGGCGCCGCCAGGCCGGCGCGCACGCCGCGCCAGATCAGCACGCCGAACAGAGCCAGCAGCCCGACGGCGCCGATCATCCCCAGCTCTTCGGCGACGATCGAGAAGATGAAGTCGGAGTGCGGATACGGGAGGTAGTGGAGCTTCTGCACGCTGTCGCCGAGGCCGAGGCCGAAGACGCCGCCGGAGCCGATGGCGATCAGCGACTGATCGGCCTGGAAGCCGGCCCCCCACTGGTAGCTCTCGGGGTCGAGGAAGGCGACGACCCGCTGCCAGCGGTAGGGCTCGAGGCGGACGGCGAGGAAGGCGATCGGCAGCACCACCGCGCCGATGCCGACGAAGAAGAGCCACGGCACGCCGGCGAGGAACAGCATCAGGCCGGCGGCGAGGGCGACGATGCCGGCGGTGCCGAGGTCGGGCTCGAGGAGGATGAGGGCGGTGAGCAGGCTCGCCGCCAGCAGGCTCGGGACCAGCAGCTCGTAGAGATGGTCGCGCTCCTCCTGGCGCGCCACCTGGTAGGCGAGGTAGACGATGATCACCAGCTTGGCGAGCTCCGACGGCTGCACCGAGGTCCCCGCCACCAGGATCCACCGCCGAGTGCCGTTGATCGCCGGCTGGAAGAGCGCCGCCGTCAGCAGCGCCGCGGCGAAGACCATCAGGGCGTAGGCGACCGGCTTGGTGGCCAGCCGCCGGTAGTCGAGGTGCATCACCAGCCACATCGCCAGCAGGCCGATCGCCACCGCCAGCGCCTGCTTCAGCACGTAGGGGTTGACGCCGCCCCCCTCCGCCGCCACCACCGAGCTCGCCGAATAGACCATGGTCAGGCCGAAGGCGAGCAGGATGACGACGGTGACGAACAGCACCTTGTCGAAGGCGAGCTTCTTAGCCATCGCTCCCCTCCGGCAGCGCCCGCACGAGCGCCTGGAAGTGCTCGCCCCGGGCGGCGAAGTCGGTGTACTGGTCGAAGCTGGCGCAGGCGGGCGACAGCAGGACGACCTCACCGGCGGCCGCCTGCCGGGCGGCGCTGGCGATCGCCGTCGGCAGGTCTCCCGAGCGCTCGAGCGGCGCCGTGCCGTCGAGCTCGCCGGCGAACTGCGCCGCCGCCTCGCCGACCAGATAGAGGCGCGCCGCCTTGCGCCGGATCGTGTCGGCCAGCGGCGCGGCGCTCGCGCCCTTGCTCCGTCCGCCGAGGATGAGGTGCACCGAGCCGTCGGCGAAACCGGCGAGCGACTTCGCGGTCGCTCCGACGTTGGTCCCCTTCGAGTCGTCGAACCAGACGACGCCGCGGCGCTCGCGCACCCGCTGCAGGCGGTGCGGCAGGCCGTGGAAGCCGCGCAGGCCGACGGCGACGTCGTCGACGCCGATCGCCCGCGCCAGCAGCGCCGACGCCATCGCGTTCTCGAGGTTGTGGTCGCCGGGCACCGGCAGGTCGTCGACGGCGAACAGCAGCCGCGGCGCCTCGCCCGGCTCGACCTCGACCACCGCACCGTCGTCGACGAAGCAACCGTCGTCGAGCGGGCGCCGTCGCGAGAAGCGCCGCGTCCTCGCCGCCAGGGAACCGACGCTGCGCTCGACCTCGCCGTCGTCGCCGTTGAGCACCGCGACGTCGTCGCCGCCCTGGCGGGCGAAGATCCGCGCCTTGGCGGCGGCGTAGGCGGCCAGATCGCCATGGCGATCGAGGTGGTCGGGCGACAGGTTCAGCAGCGCGGCGGCGACCGGGTGGAAGCGATCGACGGTGAGCAGTTGAAAGCTCGACACCTCGACCACCAACGCGTCGCTCCCCTCGTCGACGCAGTCGATGAGCGGCCGCCCGAAGTTGCCGCAGACGATCGCCCGCCGGCCCGAGCCGTCGATGATGGCGCCGGTCATCGCCGCGGTGGTGCTCTTGCCGTTGCTGCCGGTGATCGCG
>JBPEXA010000325.1:0-6450 GCA_052032135.1 Thermoanaerobaculia bacterium
CGTCGTGGAGCGGCCCGACAGCCCCGCCGTGCGGGGGATGGTCGCCAAGATTCCCCACCTGGTCGAGATCGTCGAGGAGGCATCATGAAGCTGCACGATCTTTCTCCCGCCGCCGGCAGCAAGCGGTCGCGCAAGCGCATCGGCCGCGGTCCCGGCTCGGGCACCGGCAAGACGGCCGGCCGCGGCCACAATGGGCAGCGCTCGCGCTCCGGCTTCTCGCAGCGGTTCGGCTTCGAGGGCGGTCAGATGCCGCTCGTCCGGAGGGTCCCCAAGCGCGGGTTCAACAACATCTTCCGCGTCGAGTACGCGGTGGTGAACCTGTCGCGGCTCGCCGAGTTCGAGGGCGACGTCACGCCCGAGATCCTCGTCGAGCACGGTGTGGTGCGCAAGGGTCGCCCGGTCAAGATCCTCGGCAACGGCGAGCTCGATCGTGCACTCAAGGTCTCCGCCCACAAGTTCAGCAAGGCCGCCCGGGACAAGATCGAGGCGGCCGGCGGCAGCTGTGAGGTTCTCGATCGGTGATCGACAGCTTCCGCAACATCTTCGCCATCCCCGACCTGCGCAGGCGGGTGATCTTCACCTTCGCGCTGCTGGCGGTCTACCGGATCGGCTGCATCATCCCGACGCCGGGCATCGACCCGCAGGGGTTGATCGAGTTCATGGAGTCCCAGAAGGGGACGATCCTCGGCTTCGTCAACACCTTCACCGGCGGCAGCCTGGAGCGGGTGGCGATCTTCGCGCTCGGCATCATGCCGTACATCACTGCGTCGATCATCCTGCAGCTGCTGACGGTCGTCTGGCCCTACCTCGAGAAGCTGTCGAAGGAGGGCGAGCTCGGGCGGCGCAAGATCACGCAATACACCCGCTACGGCACGATGCTGATCTCGATCATCCAGTCGACGTCGATCGCCTTCTGGCTCGAGAGCGTCACCACGCCGGGCGGCGCGACCCTGGTCCCCAACCCGGGCTGGGGCTTCCGGCTGATGACCGTGCTGACCCTGACGACCGGGTGCGCGTTCGTGATGTGGCTCGGTGAGCAGATCAGCGAGCGGGGGATCGGCAACGGCATCTCGTTGATCATCTTCGCCGGCATCGTCGTCGGCCTCCCGGGGGCGATCGTCGGCCTCTACCAGGGGCTGCAGAACGAGAGCCTGTCGATCCTGCGGGTGCTGTTCCTGATCGTCATGATGCTGCTGGTCACCGCCTTCGTGGTGTTCATGGAGCGCGGCCAGCGGCGGATTCCGGTGCAGTACGCGAAGCGCGTGGTCGGCCGCAAGATCTACGGCGGGCAGAACACCTACCTGCCGCTGCGCGTCAACACCGGGGGGGTCATCCCGGTGATCTTCGCCAGCTCGGTGGTGATCCTGCCGACGACCATCGCCGGCATCTTCCAGAACCAGGAGTGGCTGCAGCAGCTCTCGTTCTACCTCGGCTACGGTCAGCCGATCCACTACCTGCTGTCGATCGCGGCGATCATCTTCTTCTCGTACTTCTACGTGTCGATCATCTTCAATCCGGTCGACACCGCGGAGAACCTGCGCAAGTACGGCGGCTTCATCCCCGGCATCCGCTCCGGCCGGCGGACGAGCGAGTACATCGACCGCATCCTGACGCGGCTGACGCTGGTCGGCTCGCTCTACCTGGCGGCGGTGACGGTGCTGCCGGAGTTCCTCCTCAGCGGCTTCAAGGTCGGCGGGCTGCCGTTCGTCGGCGAGACGCTCGAGGCGGGGCTCCCCACCTGGTTCACCGAGGGGATGGGCGTCAACTTCTACTTCGGCGGCACCTCGCTGCTGATCGTCGTCGGCGTGGCGATGGACTTCGTGCAGCAGGTCGAGAGCCAGCTGGTGATGCGCAACTACGACGGGCTGCTGAAGCGAGGGAGGATCCGTGGCCGGCGAGGCTAGGCGCATCGTGCTGCTCGGCCCTCCGGGCTGCGGCAAGGGGACCCAGGCGGCGCGCATCGCGGCGGCGCTGGGGATCCCGGCGGTCTCGACCGGCGACATGCTGCGGGCCGCGGTCGCCGCGGCCAGCGAGCTCGGAGCGCGGGTCGGCCACATCCTCGACGCCGGGGAGCTGGTCGACGACGGCACGATGGCCGAGGTGGTGATCGATCGGCTGGCGCAGTCCGACGCGGTCGACGGCTTCCTCCTCGACGGCTATCCGCGCACCGTCGCTCAGGCCGACACCCTCGCCGAGATCCTCGAGCGAGCGGAGCAGGAGCTCGACGTCGTCGTCCAGATCGAGGTGCCGGAAGACGAGCTGGTCCGCCGTGCCCTCGGCCGCCAGCGTGCGGACGACACCGAGGCGGTGATCCGCCGCCGGCTGGAGGTCTACGAAGAGAACACCGCGCCGCTCGTCGCCTACTACCGGGAGCGCGAGCTGCTGCGTCCGGTCGACGGCGACCAGCCGATCGAGGCGGTCACCGAGGCGATCATGGACGAGCTCGAGGTGACCGTCTGATGGTGCTCAAGGCGAGCGGCGAGATCGAGCTGATGGACGCCGCGAACGCGATCGTGCATCGGGTCCTCGACGCCGTCGGCGAGAGGATCGCCCCCGGCGTGACCACCGGCGAGCTCGACGAGATGGCCGAGGCGATGATCCGCGACGCCGGCGGGGTGCCCGCTTTCCTCGACTACCGAGGCTTCCCGGCGACGCTGTGCACGTCGATCAACGACGTCATCGTGCACGGGATCCCCGGCGCTCAGGCGCTCGCCGACGGCGACATCATCGGCGTCGACTGCGGCGTGCTCTACAAGGGGTACTACGGCGACGCCGCCCGCACCTACGCCGTCGGCGAGGTCGCCGACGAGGCGCGGCGGCTGATGGACGCGACGCGCGAGTCGCTGCTGCGAGCGGTCGGTCGCGTGCGGCCCGGCGGCCGCCTGTCGGACATCGGCCATGCCGTCCAGGAGCGGGTGGAAGCAGACGGCTTCGCAGTTGTGAGAGAATTCGTGGGCCACGGGATCGGCTCGTCGCTGCACGAGGAGCCGCAGGTCCCGAACTTCGGAAAGCCGGGCCGCGGCCCGCGCCTCAAGCCGGGGCTGGTGCTGGCCATCGAACCGATGGTCAACGCCGGCGGGCCGGAGGTCAAGCTGGACGCGGATGGCTGGACCGCCCGCACGGCGGACGGCTCACTCTCGGCGCATTTCGAGTTTTCGGTGGCGGTGACGGAACAGGGACCGAGAGTGCTCGGTCGTCCCGATCTCGCCGTCGCCGCGTAGGAAAGAAGAGGATCAACGGTTTGCCGAAAGAAGAAGCGATCGAAGTCGAAGCGACGGTCATCGAGCCCTTGCCGAATGCGATGTTCCGGGTCGAGCTCGAGAACGGGCACAAGGTGCTGGCCCACGTCTCGGGGAAGATGCGGAAGTTCTTCATCCGCATCCTGCCGGGCGACAAGGTGCGGGTGCAGCTCTCCCCGTACGACCTCGACCGCGGACGCATCGTCTACAGGCTGAAGGGATAGCAGGAGCAGCAACCATGAAAGTGCGAGCGTCGGTGAAGAGGATGTGTCCCAAGTGCAAGGTCGTCCGCCGCCACGGGGTGGTGCGGGTGATCTGCGAGAACCCGAAGCACAAGCAGCGACAGGGGTAGGTGAGCGATGGCACGGATTGCAGGAATCGATCTTCCGCCCTCGAAGCAGGTGTGGGTCGGGTTGACGTACATCCACGGCATCGGGCAGGCCCGCTCGAGGCGGATTCTCGACCGGGCGGGCGTCGAAGAGACGACCAAGGTCAAGGACCTGACCGAGGACGAGGCGCGCCGGATCCGCGAGGTCATCCAGGAGGGTGGCGCGGTCGAGGGTGACCTGCGCAAGATCGTCACCGAGAACATCAAGCGGCTGATGGAGATCGGCAGCTACCGGGGGGTCCGCCACCGTCGCGGCCTGCCGGTCCGCGGCCAGCGCACGCACACCAACGCCCGCGGCCGCAAGGGTCCCCGCCGCACCGCCGTCGCCGGCAAGAAGAAAGTCAAGAAGTAAGAGGTCGTCATGGCAAAGCAGAAAACCGGGAAGAAGGACCGTCGTCGCAAAGAGAAGCGGCTGGTGCCCCACGGCGTCGCCCATATCAAGGCGACGTTCAACAACACGTTGATCAGCATCGCCGACCCCGAGGGCAACGTCGTCGCCTGGTCGTCGGCGGGCAAGATCGGCTTCAAGGGCTCCCGCAAGGGGACGCCGTTCGCCGCTCAGGTGGCGGCGCAGAACGCCGCTCAGACCGCTCGCGACCTCGGCATGCGCACCATCGACGTCGAGCTCAAGGGCGCGGGCGGCGGCCGTGAGTCCGCGATCCGGGCGCTCGCCGCGACCGGTCTGCAGGTGAAGTCGATCCGCGACGTCACGCCGATCCCCCACAACGGATGCCGTCCGCCGAAGCGGCGCCGGGTCTAGGTCCGAGCAAGGAGAAGACTGCATGGCACGTTACACGGGACCTGTCTGCCGGCTCTGCCGACGAGAGCGGATGAAGCTCTTCCTCAAGGGCGATCGCTGCTTCAAGGAGAAGTGCGCCATCGAGCGCCGAAACTACCCCCCCGGCCAGCACGGCCAGCGGCGGGGGCGTCGTCCGCAGGGCTACGGTCCGCAGCTGCGGGAGAAGCAGAAGGTCAAGCGCATGTACGGGGTGCTCGAGAAGCAGTTCCGCACCTATTTCAAGGACGCCGCGCGCAGCAAGGGCGTCACCGGCGAGAGCCTGCTCGTCAGTCTCGAGCGGCGTCTCGACAGTGTCGTCTACAACCTCGGCTTCGCCTCGTCGCGAGCGCAGGCCCGACAGCTGGTGCGCCACGGGCACATCCAGGTCGACGGCCGCAAGACGACGATCCCGTCGTACCAGCTCAAGGTCGGCCAGGAGATCTCGGTCCGCGAGAAGAGCCGCAAGAACGACTTCATCCGCGCCAGCATCGAATCGGCGCGCGGACGCGGCATCCCCGTCTGGCTCGACCTCGACGTCGAGAACTTCGTCGGCAAGGTCCTCAACCTGCCGACCCGCGACGATGTCAAGCTGCCGATCGAGGAGCAGCTGATCGTCGAGCTCTACAGCCGCTGATCGACGGCGGCAGTCGAATTCAGAACCGAAGGAGTTACCGATGCTTTGGAAGGGTTTTCAGCGCCCCCAGCGGGTGGAGGTCGATCACGACACCCTCACCGCGACCTACGGGCGCTTCACGGCTCAGCCGTTCGAACAGGGTTTCGCCACCACCGTCGGCAACGCACTCCGCCGCTGCCTGCTCTCTTCGATCGAAGGGGCCGCGGTGACGGCGGTGCAGATCGAGGGGGTGCTGCACGAGTTCTCGTCGATCCCCGGCGTGGTGCAGGACACCACCGATCTGACGCTCAACCTCAAACAGATCCCGATCCGCGTCCACTCCGAGGATGCGCGGGTCGTCACCCTCGACTTCGAGGGCCCCGGCGACGTCCAGGCGGGATCACTGGTCTACGACGCCCAGGTCGAGGTCTGTGACGAGGACGCGCCGATCGCGACCGTCAACGAGGAAGGTCACCTCAAGCTCCAGGCGCAGGTGAAGAACGGCCGCGGCTACGTCAGCGCCGAGCAGAACTTCGACGAGAGCATGGGCATCGGTTGGATCCCGCTCGACTCGTCGCACAGTCCGGTGCGGCGCGTCAACTACACCGTCGAGGCGGCCCGCGTCGGTCGCGCCACCGACTACGAGCGGCTGGTGCTCGAGATCTGGACCAACGGCACGGTGGCGCCCGAGGAGGCGCTGTCGCTGGCGTCGACCCTGCTCAAGGACCACCTGACGATCTTCATCGAGTCGGAAGAGGCGGTGGCCGAGGAGCCGGTCGAGACCGAGACCGAGGCGACCGGCCTCGACGCCCTGCTCGCCAAGACGATCGACGAGCTCGATCTCTCGGCGCGCTCCGCGAACTCTCTCAAGAACGCCAAGATCAACACCCTTCGTGACCTCGTCCGCCGCAGCGAGAAAGAGGTGATGGAGACCAAGAACTTCGGGCAGCGGTCCCTCGACGAGGTGCAGAGCAAGCTCGAGGATCTCGGCCTGCGCCTCGGCATGGACGTGCCGGAGAGCGCCCCCTCGGTCTGAGGAGAGCACCATGCGCCACAACGTATCGGGACGCAAGCTCGGGCGGACCACCGCCCACCGGACTGCGATGTTCCGCAACCAGCTCAGCTCGCTGGTTCGGCACGAGCGGATCCGCACCACCCTGCAGAAGGCGAAGGCGCTGCGCCCGATCGCCGAGAAGGTGGTGACCAAGGGCCGGCAGGACACGGTTCACGCCCGCCGGCAGGTGCGGCGCTGGCTGCCCGACCGGTCGGACGTCAAGAAGCTCTTCGACGAGCTCTCCCCGCGCTTCGCCGAGCGTCCGGGTGGCTACACCCGGATCGTCAAGCTCGGCCCGCGCCGTGGTGACGGTGCCGAGATGGCGATCCTCGAGTTCGTCGAGCGCGGGGACGACTGAGCTCGAGCGCTCTGCAGAGC
>JBPEXA010000326.1:0-4075 GCA_052032135.1 Thermoanaerobaculia bacterium
CCTCGGCACCGTGCGGGACGTCTATCGCTACCGGCGAACCGCGGCGGAACCGCCCTGAGCGTCCCGACGGCGAGAGCCTGGTCTCACCGGCCGCCGGTGGTGGCCGCACCCTCCAGGAGGAGGCGGCCGACGTCCGAGATCAGAGCCTCCCGTGCCGCGTCGTCGAAGAGGTCGAGGTCGCGGCTGAGGTTGGCGATCATGCCGACTCCGAGGAGCGCCCACGCCGCCGCCTCGGCGCCCGCTGCCGCCGTGCCGTCGGCCTCGAGCCGATGCTGCTCGATGCGGGTGCGGATCTGCCGGTGGAAGCTCTCGAACATCGTCCGCAGGGCGGCGCGGATCTCGGCGTCGTCGGTCTCGTTGAGGCCGGCGAAGTAGATGCGGTAGAGACCGTACTCACCGAGGTGACGCGCCTCGTAGGCGAGGAGCCGCTCGGCGGCGCTGCCGCTCGCCTCGCCGCCGCCCAGCACCCCTTCCCACACCCGCTCCGACTGCTCGTAGACGTACTCGATCGCCGCCAGGAACATCGCCTTCTTCCCCGGCCACAGCCGGTAGAGGATCGTCTCCTGCACCCCGCAGGCGGCAGCCAGATCGACGGTGGTCGCCCGCCGGAAGCCGCGCTCGGCGAAGCAGCGGGCGATGAGCGGCAGCAGCTCGGCGCGCTTCTCGTCGCTGCGGTTCGGGCGCGGCATCGGTGGTCTTGTGGTCCCGTTAGTGGGGACTCACAAAACCGGACTATACCCCGGCGTCCCCCGGCCGGACCTCTGGCTACCCGACCCCTGCCGAACGGACCGCATCCGACAGTGCCACTCCCGACCGGGCCCCACCCGGCCGGGCCCGCGTCGAGACGGATCCCGCCGGCCCGGGCAGGACGTCGAGGGTGGCTTCGATCCTCTCGAGGTGCTGCCGCTCGACGGCGCGTCGCCGCTCCCCACCGCCCGCCTCCTCCTCGAGGGTCGCGGCGTCGACGCCGTAGCGCACCAGATCGTCGATGAAGATGATCATCAGCTCCTTCTTCCGCGTGGCGTCGGTGAGATACACCAGGCGGGCGTAGGCGAACTCGTCGGGCAGGGAGTACCCCTCCGCGGCGAGGAACTCTCGCATCAGCGCGCCGTCGGTGCCGCGCCGGCGCTTGCGATCGGGGTCGACGGCGACCACCTCGAAGTCGGTGTAGAACTCGATGCCGCCGAGCGTCGTCCGCAGCGGCGAGTCGTCGTAGTCGTAGCGATAGCGCTTGCCCGGCAGGTAGGCCTCGTACTGCACCCAGTAGAAGCTCACCAGCCGACCGTCCTCTCCCGCCTCGACGAAGAAGTGCTGCTCGGTGTCGGCGACGCCGTAGAGGACGAACTTCTGGCCTCCGAGGTAGCGGTACTGCGGGGCGAAGCGGAGGACGATCGGTGGGTCGCGATCGGAGATCAGATCCTGATCCGACACCGACCGCAGCAGGCCGGATCGCTCCGGCGCCGTGGTGAAGCGCCCCCGATCGGCGAAGTACAGGTGAGCGCCCACCACGGCGGCGACCAGCACCGCGACGCCGATCCAGACGATCTTGCGCATCGCACCTCCCTTCCCCTGTGTCAACGCTCCCGGGCCCGACTTGTTGCACTCCGGCCGGCGCCGCCCGGGTCGGCGATCGGCTCCACTCGGACGATGGGAACGCGATAAGGTCGACGATCTCGCACGACCGATCCCGACGCACCCTCCCTCCACTCCCTCGCAGGAGCCGTCCCATGCCCGTGATCCCGATCGCTCTCGACCGGCCGCTTCGCCGTCTCCTCCTCTCGCTGCTGATCGTGGCCGTTCCGGCGGTGACCTTCGCCCAGGCCCCGATCCTGCAGCCCGGCCCACCGGGCGAGCCGACCCGCGAGCTGTCGCCCGACGAGGCGATCGAAGTCGCCGACAGCGGCTACTCGCCGGCGGACGTCCGCTTCCTGCAGGACATGATCCCCCATCACCACCAGGCGCTCGAGATGTCGGCGCTCGCTCCCGATCGCACCAACCGTCCCGAGATCCTCGAGGCCGCGGGGCGGATCGACGCCTCCCAGAAGGACGAGATCGGCTTCATGCAGCAGTGGCTGCGGGAGCGGGGCGAGCCGGTGCCCGATCCGACGGCACACGACGCCATGCACACCGATCATTCGATGGCTGGCATGGCGTCCCCGGAGCAGATGGCGGCGCTGGCGGCCGCCGAGGGCATCGAGTTCGATCGGCTGTTCCTGGAGCTGATGATCGCCCACCACGAAGGGGCGGTCGAGATGGTCGAGGAGCTCCTGAAGCAGCCCGGCTCCGCCTACGACCCGGCCCTCTTCGAGTTCACCACCGACGTCACCAACGATCAGACGACCGAGATCGAGCGCATGAACGCGCTGCTCGTCGGTCTCTCGGACGACCCCCGAGCGACCCTCACCGCCGGGTTCCGCGACGCCGGGGAGGTGCTCCACAACCTCGAGCTGGTCGCCTCGCTCCCCAAGCCGGCCGGCTTCTTCGACCCCGCGAACCCGGCGGGCCTGCCGGCCAAGCGGCTGGCGAAGGACGCCGAGGAGGACGAGGCTGCTGCCGACGAGGCCGCTGCAGACGCCGCGGCCGAAGACGGAGCCGCCGAGGACGGGGCTGCCGAGGACGGGGCTGGCGAGGACGGGGCTGCCGAAGACGGGGCTGGCGAGGGCGAGGAGCAGGAAGGCGAAGAGGCAGCGGAGGACGGCGAGGAGCGCAAGCGGAGCGACGAGCGCACCCGCTCACCCCTGCTCAGCTTCGCCAACACCGACATGGCGTTCGCCGGCGACGTCCTGGTGGCCGGCAACTACCACGGGTTCAACGTCTACCGCCTCGACGACGACGGCGTGCCCGACCTGATGAGCTCGATCGTCTGCCCCGGCGGTCAGGGCGACGTCTCGATCGCCGGCGACCTGCTGATCATGTCGGTCGAGCAGACGCGCGGCCGCGTCGACTGCGGGCTCGAGGGGGTGCAGCAGGACGTCAGCGACGACCGCTTCCGCGGCATCCGCATCTTCGACATCAGCGACCTGGAGCGCCCCCGGCAGGTCGGCGCGGTGCAGACCTGCCGCGGCTCGCATACCCACTCCGTGGTGTCGAGCGACGACGAGACGATCATCGTCTACAACTCCGGCACCTCGTCGGTGCGCAAGGAAGAAGAGCTCCCCGGCTGCTTCGACGAATCGCCCGGCGACCAGCGGACGGCGCTCTTCCGCATCGACGTCATCGAGATCCCGGTCGCCGATCCGTCGCAGGCGCGCATCATCGACAGCCCGGCGGTGTTCGCCGACGAGGAGACCGGCGTGCTGGCAGGACTGTGGCGGGGCGGCGACCACGGTGACGACACCCAGGAGAGCCGGATGACCGACGAGTGCCACGACATCACCGTCTTCCCCGAGCGCAACCTGGCGGCGGGCGCCTGCTCGGGCAACGGAATCCTGTTCGACATCAGCGACCCGCTGAGCCCGCGTCGGCTCGACGCGGTGGTCGACAAGGGGTTCGCCTACTGGCACTCGGCGACCTTCAACAACGACGGCACCAAGGTGATCTTCACCGACGAATGGGGCGGCGGCAGCCGGCCTCGCTGCCGCGCCTACGATCCCCTCACCTGGGGAGCCGACGCGATCTACGACATCGTCGCCACCGACGACGGACCGAAGCTCGAGTTCCGCAGCTACTACAAGATGCCGGCGCCACAGCTCGAGGAGGAGAACTGCGTCGCCCACAACGGCTCGATCATCCCAGTGCCGGGGCGCGACATCTTCGTCCAGGCGTGGTACCAGGGGGGCATCTCGGTGATCGACTTCACCGACTCCGCCAACCCGGTCGAGATCGCCTACTTCGATCGCGGGCCGATCGACGCCGACGACCTGATCCTCGGCGGCTTCTGGTCGACCTACTGGTACGGCGGCAAGATCTACGGGACCGAGATCGTCCGCGGGCTCGACATCCTGAAGCTGGTTCCCAGCGAGCACCTGTCGGCGGCGGAGATCGCGGCGGCGGAGATGGCGGACCAGGGGGGCGTCTTCAACCCCCAGCAGCAGTTCCCGGTGGCGTGGCCGGCGGAGCCGGTGGTGGCCCGCGC
>JBPEXA010000327.1:0-3835 GCA_052032135.1 Thermoanaerobaculia bacterium
GCCACCGACCGGTGGCGGCCGCCGGTGCAGCCGATCGCCACCGAGACGTAGCTGCGCTGCTCCGAGGCGTAGCGCGGGAGCAGGTAGTCGAGGAACTCGTCGAGGCGCGTGACCAGCTCGCCGTACTCCGGCTCCTTCTCCAGGAAGTCGCGCACCGCCGGGTCCATGCCGGTCAGCTCCCGCAACCCCTCCTCGAAGTAGGGGTTCGGCAGGAAGCGGACGTCGAACAGCAGGTCGGAGCCGTAGGGGATGCCGTACTTGTAGCCGAAGCTCATCAGGGTGACGAGCGGCCCCGCCTCCCCCGCCGTGTCGGGACCGAACTCCAGCCGCACCTGCTGGCGCATCTCGTGGATGTTCCAGGCGCTCGAGTCGTAGATGCGGTCGGCGAGGCCGCGCACTTCCGCCAGCCACTCCCGCTCGAGGCGGATGCTCTCGATCAGCGACGCGGCCTCGGCGACCGGATGGGCGCGCCGGGTCTCGGAGAAGCGGCGGACCAGCGTCTCGTCGTCCGCCTCGAGGAAGAGGAGGACCGGATCGGCCGCCTGCACCCGGGCCGAGGCGAGCAGCCGCGGGAACTCCTCGGCGAAGCCGGCGGCCCGCACGTCGGTGACGACCGCCACCCCCGGCTGCCCGCTGCCGGCGTAGCGCAGCGGGTCCTCGACCAGCCGCTCGAGCAGTTCGAGCGGCAGGTTGTCGACGGTGTAGAAGCCGAGATCCTCGAAGCACTTGGCGACCGTGCTCTTCCCCGACCCGGAGAGCCCGGTGATGAAGACGAGCTGGCCGCCGCCGCTCAACGGTCGCCCTGCCGGGCGGCAGGCTCCGTCGTCGCCCGCTGCCGCGCCATCTCCTCCTCCAGCCGCTTGGCGAACTCGCGCGCCGAGTGGTGGCCCTGCATCTTCAGCAGATGGTTGCGGGCGGCGATCTCGACCAGGATCGACATGTTGCGGCCGAGCGCCACCGGCATCTTGATGTACGGGCAGGGGGTGTCGAGGATCGTGTAGACGCTCTCGTCGAGGCCGAGCCGGTCGTAAGCGCGCGCCTCGTCCCACTTCTCGAGCTCGACGACGAGGTCGATCTGCTTGCGCTGCCGGACCGAGGCGAGGCCGAAGAGATCGTGCACGTTGACGATGCCGAGGCCGCGCAGCTCCATGTGGTGGCGCAGCGGCTCGTCGCAGTAGCCGACGAGGTCGCCGCCGGGATAGAGCTTGACGTTGACGCGGTCATCGGCGACGAGGCTGTGACCGCGGGTGATCAGGTCGAGCGCGCACTCGCTCTTGCCGACGCCGCTCTGCCCGATCAGCAGCACCCCCTGGCCGTAGATGTCGAGCAGCACGCCGTGGAGGTCCGCCGACGGCACCAGGTGCTCTTCGAGGAAGAAGCTGATGCGCTTGATGACGGTCGACGACAGCGAGGGGGAGCGCAGCACCGGGGTGTCGCGCTCGACCGCCATCTCCAGGAACTCCGGCAGCGGCTCGAGCCCCTTGGTGACGACGAAGACCGGGCTCTCGCGGTCGAGGATGGTCTCGAACCGCTCGAGACGGGTGTCGAGATCCTGGGTGTGGAGGTAGGCGGTCTCGCTCTCGCCGACGATCTGCACCCGGCCGGGCTTGATGTAGTCGTAGTAGCCGGCGAAGGCGAGACCGGGCTTCTGGACCCGCGGATTGGTGATCCGCCGGTCGAGCGAGCCGCCGCCGCTCAGGATCTCGAAGTCGAGGTCGCGCAGCTCCGCGCCGAGCAGCTCGCGGACGAAGACGACCGACGTCGAGTCGTCACTCATTCGCCCGCCGACGTCTCGAGCAGCGCGTAGATCTCCTCCGCCGTGCCCGATTCGAGCAGCTCGTCGACGCGGCCGTTGCGCACCCAGCGGGAGATCGCCGCCAGGCACTGCAGGTGCTCGGCGGCGGCCTTGTCGGGCGAGACGACGACGAAGAAGAGGCGGACCGGCTCGCCGTCCTCCGCCTCGAAGTCGACCCCGTCGGCGCAGCGGCCGATCGCCACCGTCAGCCGGCTGAGGCCCTGCAGTCGGCAGTGCGGCACGGCGACGCCGTGGCCGAGCGCCGTCGACCCCAGCTCTTCGCGCTCCCGGAGCCGTTGATAGAGCACCTTGGGACGGCGCACCCGTCCGGCGGCGGCCAGCCGCTCGGCGACCTGCAGCAGCACCTGGTTGCCGTCGAGCGCCTGGAGATCGGGAAAGATGAGCGCGGGCTCGGTCCAGTCCTGGAGCGCCCGAACGGTCGATGCCAAGGGTCTCAGACCTCCGGTGAGATCAGTCCGTAGTTGCCGTCACGCCGCTTGTACAGCACGTTGATGCGGCCGTGCTCGGCGTCGCGGAAGACGAGGAAATCGTTGGTGTCGCCCTCGAGCTTCTCGGCGGCGTCGTCGAGGCTCATCGCGTGGATGCTCAGCGTCGCCGACTTGATGATGCGGGGCCGCTCCTCGCCGCCGCCGAGGCTCGACCGCTCGACGACGTCGACCGGCCACTCGCGCACCGTCGGCTTCTCGCTGCGGCGGCGGCGGTCGAGGAACTTCTTGCGCGAGCGGCGCGCCTGCTTCTCGAGCTTGTCGGCCGCGTCGTGGATCGCCTGCCGGAGGTCGCCCGACTCCTCCTCCGCCTGCAGCACGCCGAAGCGGTGGTGAGCGTGGATCTCGGCGATGCGGCGGTGGCCCTCCTCCTGCAGCGTCACGCGGATCTCGACCGGCTCCTCCAGGAAGCGCTCGGCGCGCCGCAGCTTGCCGGCGGCGTAGTCCCTCAGCTCATCGGTGATGTGCAGGCCGCGACCGAAGTAGGCGATGTGCAACGGATGGCTCCCCCTAGAAGATCTTCTTGCGGTGGGTGGACGACGGCAGCCCGAGCTCGTCCCGGTACTTGGCGACCGTCCGGCGGGCGATGTTGATCCCCTCTCGCTTCAAGGCCGCCGCGAGACCGCTGTCGGAGATCGGTTTGTTGGGGTCTTCCTCGTCGATCAGGCGCTCGATCTTGCGCTTGACGGTCAGTGACGAGATGTCCGCCCCGTACTCGCGGTCGATGCCGCTGTGGAAGAAGAACTTCATCGGCAGCAGACCGCGCGGCGTGTGCATGTACTTGTTCGAGACCACGCGGCTGACGGTCGACTCGTGCATCCCGATGTCGGCGGCGACGTCGCGCAGCACCATCGGCCGCAGGTGGTCGATGCCGTGGTCGAGGAAGTCGCGCTGCTGGCGGACGATCGACTCGGCGACCTTGTAGATCGTCCGCTGCCGCTGGTCGAGGCTCTTGATCAGCCACAGCGCCGAGCGCAGCTTGTCCTTGATGAAGGTCTGGGCGTCCGAGGCGTCCTTGTCGCGCTGCAGCTCGGCGAGCATCCGGCGGTACGCCTTCGAGATGCGCAGCCGCGGCAGTCCGTCGTCGTTGAGCTGGATGACGTAGTCGCCGCTGAGCTTGACGACGTGGACGTCGGGGGTCACGTACTCGGCGCGCTCGGCGTTGAACTCGCGGCCGGGCCGGGTCTCGAGCTGCTTGATCGAGTCGACCACCGGCTTGAGCTCCTCGAGGTCGACGCCGTACTTCTTGGCGAGCGCCGGGAACTGCCGCTTGAGGAAGAGCTCCCAGTCCTCGGCGACGATCCGGCGAGCGAGCGACTCCTCCGGCTCTTCCCGCAGGTCGAGCTGGCGGAGCAGACTCTCCTGCAAGTCGTGGCACGCGACCCCGGGGGGGTCGAAGCTCTGCACCAGCGTCAGCGCCTCGCGGACCGCGTCCTCGGTGAACGGCGCCTCCTCGCCGAGCGCGGCGATCTCCTCGATCGAGGCCACGAGGAAGCCGTCGGGGTTGAGGTTGCCGATGATCAGCTCGGCGATC
>JBPEXA010000328.1:0-5225 GCA_052032135.1 Thermoanaerobaculia bacterium
CGCCATCACGCTCCCCGGGAAGCCGACCAGGATGCAGGCGTCGAGCCCGCCGACGTCGATGCCGAGCTCGAGCGCCGAGGTGGCGATCACCGCGTCGAGCTCGCCGTCGAAGAGACGCCGCTCGATGCCGCGACGCTCCTCGGGGAGGAAGCCGGAGCGATAGCTCGCCACTCGCCGCGCGCGGTCGGGGGCCTGCTCTTTGAGCCAGGTGTAGAGCAGCTCGGTGATCCGTCGCGCCTTGGTGAAGACGATCGTCTTCAGATCGGCTTCGAGGAGGCGCAGCAGGAGGTCGAGGGTCGTCGTGTACGGGCTGCTCGACGGCTGCACCAGGAGCAGGTGGCGCGCCGCCCGCGGAGCACCGGACTCGCGGATCCACTCGAACGGCTCACCGGTCAGCAGCTGCGCGAATCGCGGCGCGTTGGCCGCCGTCGCCGACGAGGCGATGAACGTCGGATCGGCGCCGAGCGAACGGCAGAGCCGGCGCAGTCGCTGCAGGACGTGGTGGAAATGGCTGCCGAAGATGCCGCGGTAGGCGTGGAGCTCGTCGAGCACCACCCATTCGAGCTCGCGCAGGAAGGGGGTCCACTCCTGCCAGCGACCGAGGATGCCGATGTGCAGCATGTCGGGATTCGAGACCAGCACCCGCGGGGGCACCGCCTTGATCCGCTGGCGCTCCTCCCTCGGGGTGTCGCCGTCGAAGATGGCGCTCGGGCAGTCGATGCCGGCCGCCGCCGCGAGCCGATCGAGCTTCTGCCGCTGGTCGTTGCCGAGCGCCTTGAGCGGGTAGAGAAAGAGCGCCCGCCCGGGCGCACCCGCCGCCGCTCGCTCGAGCACCGGCAGCTGGAAGGCGAGCGACTTTCCCGACGCGGTCGGCGTGGTGATCAGCACGTTGTCGCGGTCCCGCGCGGCGCGGATCGCCTCCGCCTGGTGAGACCAGAGTGCCGCGATACCAGAGCCGGCGAGGGCGTCGAGGAGCGACGCCGGAGGCTCGGGATCGAGGCGACCGAGCCTGCGCTCGCGAGCCGGGAGGCAGCGGTGAGCGACCACCTGCGGCCCGAGCTTGGGATCGTCGCCGAGCGTGGCGATCAGATCGGCCACCGAAGGCGCCATGAGCGGATGTTACCGCTGCCGTCGGCGCCACCTCCCCGCGCTACGCCGGGTGGTAAGGTGCCGCCGGTCGCGATCCCGCGACCCCCACATCCCAGGAGGACATCCCATGCCGGTACGCAGCGCCAGCGCTGTCTGGAACGGAAATCTCAAGGCGGGCCGAGGCACCATGAAGATGCAGAGCGGGGCGTACGAGGGAGCGTACTCGTTCGGCTCCCGCTTCGAGGAAGAGCCGGGGACCAACCCGGAAGAGCTCATCGCCGCCGCCCATGCCGGCTGCTTTTCGATGGCCCTGAGCGCCGCACTCGAACGCGCGGGCTACGACCCCGAGAGCGTCTCCACCTCGGCGCGGGCCCATCTCGAGATCACCGACTCCGGCCCCGCCATCACCCGCATCGAGCTCACCACCGAGGCTCGCGTTCCCGGCATCAGCGAGGAGGCGTTCCAGGAACAGGCGGCCGGCGCGAAGGCCAACTGCCCGGTCTCGAAGGCGCTCGCAGGGGTCGAGATCGAGCTCGACGCCACCCTCGCCGGCTGACGGTCGTCACCCTAGCGGCCGCCGGACCGGTCGTCCCGATGGCGGCAGCCGAGGTCCTTCTCGATCGAGATGCCCACGCCGTCGTCGCGACCGTCGAGGACGATGGCGTCGGAGCCCGCCCACTCGACGAGCCGGCGGCGGGGCACCACGATCGCCAGGCGGCCGCCGATCCACTCGGCGGCGATCGCATCGGCGTCGTCGCGTCCCTCGACCGCCCAGCCGAGGACGGCATCGCCGATCCGGAGCTCGTCCTTCACATCATCGCCGGCGGCCAGTCGCGCGACGTCGTCCGGGTCGAGGCGAAGGCGGATCGACGCTCCATGAAGGCGGAGCTTCACGACGACTCGCTCACCCGCTCGCCGCCGCAGTAGACGTTGCCCCGCCCCTCGCGCAGGAAGCCGACGACGGTCATCCCGACCGTCCGCCCCAGCTCGACCGCCAGGGAGCTCGGCGCGCCCACCGCGGCGAGGATCGGGACGCCGGCGAGGGCCGCTTTCTGCACCAGCTCGAAGCTCGCGCGGCCGCTGACCATCAGGATCGACCCCTCGGCCGGCAGACGGCCCTCGCGCAGCAGCGAGCCGACCAGCTTGTCGACCGCGTTGTGCCGGCCGACGTCCTCGCGCAGCCGGATCAGGGTGCCGTCGGCGGCGAACAGCGCCGCGGCGTGGAGGCCGCCGGTCTCCTCGAACACCGCCTGCGCGGCGCGCAGCCTGGCCGGCAGCGCGAACAGCACCTCCGCCGGCACCACCGGCCCGTCGGCGACCGGCTCGCAGTCGAGCTGCACCCGCTCGATGGCGGCGCGCCCGCAGATCCCGCAGCTCGAGCTGGTGTAGACGTTGCGGCGGAAATCGTCGGCGTCGAACGGTGTGCCGGGGACGAGCGTGATCTCGACCACCGCGCCGGGCGGCTCGGCCGCCTCGCACGACGTCGTGCGAGCGATCTGCGCGGCGGTGCGCACCACCCCTTCGCTGACCAGGAAGCCGAGGGCGAGCTCTTCGTCCTCGCCGGGGGTCCTCATGGTGATCGCGAGGTCGTGGCGCACCGGCCGCCCCTCTTCTTCCACCACCACCCGGATGGCGAGCGGCTCCTCGACCGCCAGCCGATCGACCGTCGGCCGATCGACCCCCGACGAGCCCTCGTCGCGGCCGATGGCGCGGATCGGCGCGGTGGCGACGCTCCCCGGCCGCGCCCCTCTCCGCTCGCGGTCGCTCACCGCTGCTCCTCGACCAGCGTGCCGAGATCGGCGACGCTGTTGACGTTGCGCAGGGCGGCGGCGCCGACCTCGATCGCCTCGACCGCCACCGCCGCCAGGAGGCCCGACATCGAGCGATCGCCGGCCGCCAGCTGCCGCTGCACCACCTCCAGGCACGTCGGCGAGTAGACGGCGGCGAGCGGCTGACGCTCGCCACCGCCGGAGGCGACCCACGCCGTCGGCGGCGCGGTGGAGGCCTCCCAGTCGGCGGCATCGGTCACTCGCCGCACGGCCCGGCGGTCGAAATCGGGGAGATCGCACGCCAAGACGAGAACGGCACCGGGGGCGGCCCATGCGAGCGCGGTCTCGAGGCCACCGAGCGGCCCCTGCCCCGGCCGACGGTCGGCGAGCACCGGGCATCCCAGGGCGCGCAGCGCCGCGGTCGACCGGCCGACCAGCGCCACCTCGTCGCAACAGGTCGACACGACGTCCACGGCGCGGGCCACGAGAGTGCGACCGCCGACGCGGAGCAGCGCCTTGTCGCGCCCCATGCGACGGCTGCGACCTCCGACCAGGATCGATGCCCGACGGCGCATGCTCGGTCGCATCGTAGCAGCCGCCGGCGCCGCGACCGCGTGCTAGAGTCCCGGTCGCTCACCCGGCATGCCGAGGGCCTCTTGCGGCGATCGATGACGAGCTCAAACCAGGAGGTCGGGCCGGCCGCGACCCCCGGTCTGCAGATCTACGACTCGGCCGCTCGCCCGCACCCGCTGCTCGAAGAGCTGCAGGAGCTGGTGCGCTACCGCGATCTGGTCTTCCAGTGGAGTCGCCGCAACATCCAGCTGCGATACAAGCGGTCGGTGCTCGGCGTGCTGTGGACGCTGCTCGAGCCGCTGATGCTGATGACCATCCTCGCGGTGGTCTTCGCCGACGCCTTCGGCGACCTGATCCCCGATTTCCCGATCTACCTGCTGAGCGGCCTCGTCCTCTTCGACTTCTTCAGTCGCTCGACGCTGCAGATCGTCGAGGAGATCATCGCCAGCCAGAGCCTCGCCGAGCGGATTCACGTGCCGCGCAGCGCCTTCGCGGTCGCCGCGATCTTCACCTACCTCGTCAACTGGGTGATCGCCCACCTGCCGTTGATCGGGCTCGCGATGTGGTTCGACCGCCCGCTCGGCACCGCGCTGCTGACGGTGCCGGCCGGCATGCTGCTCACGGCGCTCTTCGCCCTCGGCCTCGGCCTGGTGGTCGCCACCCTCGGCGCCTTCTTCCACGACATCCGCCTCACCTACCAGGTGCTGCTCACCGGCTGGTTCTACGCCACCCCGATCATCTATTCGCTGGCGATCGTGCCGGCCGCTCGGCGGCCGCTGTTCGAGCTCAATCCGCTCCTCCACCTCTGCGAGCTGGTGCGCAGCCCGGTCTACGACGGGACGGTCGCGGCCGCCCACCACTGGTGGATCGCTCTCGCGGTCAGCCTCTCGATGCTGGCCGCGGGCTGGGCGGTGTTCACCCGCTGGAGGAACGCCTTTGACTATCGAAGCTGACGGCGCTCCGTCGGCGGCGGCCGTCGAGCTGACGGCGATCGGGGTCCGCTTCGTGCTGCCGACCGAGAGGATCGTCAGCTTCAAGGAGTACGTCCTGCAGCGGCTGCGCCGCCGCATCACCCATCGCGAGCTGTGGGCGGTGCGCGACGTCGATCTCGAGCTGCAGCGGGGGGAGACGCTCGGCCTCGTCGGCCGCAACGGCGCCGGCAAGAGCACCCTGCTGAAGGTGATCTCCCGCGTCCTGCGACCGACCGAGGGGCGGGTCGTCGTACGGGGGCGCACCGCGCCGCTGCTCGAGCTCGGCGCCGGCTTCCACTTCGACCTCACCGGGCGCGAGAACGTCTACCTCAACGCCACGCTCTTCGGGTACCCCAAGAGCCTGGTCGAGGAGCACCTGCCGGCGATCGTCGGCTTCAGCGAGCTGTCGGAGTTCCTCGACACTCCGGTGCGCAACTACTCCAGCGGCATGCTCGCCCGCCTCGGATTCGCGGTCGCCACCCAGTTCCGGCCCGACATCCTCATCCTCGACGAGATCCTCGCGGTGGGGGACGCCGGCTTTCAGCAGCGGTGCCTCGACCGCATCGAGAGCTTCCGCGCCGCCGGCACCTCGATTCTCCTCGTCTCCCACGACGAAGAGACGATCGAGCAGTACTGCGATCGCGTCGCCTGGCTCGACCACGGGCGGCTGCAGGCGGTCGGGCCGCCGCAGGAGGTGCTGCGCCCGTTCCACGAGGCGGTGATGAGTCCCCAGGATGCCGTCTGATCTCGCGGTGCCGGTCGCGGTCTGCGTCGTCACCCACGACGCTCGGGACGACCTGCAGCCCTTCTTCGCCGCCCTCGA
>JBPEXA010000329.1:0-4288 GCA_052032135.1 Thermoanaerobaculia bacterium
CGCGGGCCGTGCGCCCGCCGGGCGCCCCGCCGTCGCCCGCCGCCGCCGGGCCGCCGCAGCGCTCTTGCGCCCAGGTGGCGCGAGCTTCGAGGCAGTGGGTGTAGTTGGCGACGTCGTCGGCGCTGGTGATGCCGCTCCCCGCCGAACCAGCCGGCGGTTCGAGATGGAAGAAGTCCTCACCCTGCTCTCCGAGCACCCCGTCGCCGCACGCGCGGGAGGCGAGCTCCACGTAGGAGAGCGCCTCCGCCGTTTCGGCGGCCGCATAGACGTCGACCGCCGGCAGCTGCGAGGTCGTCAAGCTCGGATAGCCCGGCCGGCGGCGATCGGTCGGCGCCAGGTACTTCGCCTCCAGGCGGCTGGCGAGGGTCTGGAAGCGCCCTTGCGCCGCTCCGAGACAGCCCAGGAAGGGCGCCCGGCCGCTGAGATCGACCACGCCGGCGACCAGCACGCGGCCGACGTCGGCTCGCACGCCTGCAGGCAGGCCGGCCCGAAACTCGGCCAGCGCCCGCGCGTAGTCCTCCACCGCCAGCGGCGGCCGCTGCAGCCGATCGCGCACCGACGGGACGTCGATCCCGGCGCCGGCGACGGCGGTCGCGTGGTGCTTGTCGGCACCGGCGGCCGTCGCGCACGCCAGGACCGCGACCAGCGTCAGTCGTCGACACCTCGAGACTCGAACCTCTCGCATCCCGCATCCTCCCCTGTTCTGTCGACTCGAAGGTCGACGGCAACCAGCTGATGACTCTATGTCGAGAGTTGCATCCTACGGCATGCTTCGAATCGATGCCGCGGCATCCTCCGCCGGGTCGATACCGCGACATCCTCCACCGGGTCGATGCCGCGGCATCCTCCACCGGTGCCGCGGACGCCGCCGACGATCGTGGGAGCCGCTGAGCCTGCCCAGCCCGTCGGGGTGGAGGAGGGGCGTCCACCGGCTGGGGCATGGTCGGGTGAGGCCGGGCGGTGGACGCCCCTTCTCCGCCCAGCATCCGTCGGACGTGCTGCGAGCCTCTCGCCGCCTCCACCGAATCCCAGGTATAGGCTGACGCCGTGGGCGACATGGCGAACTACATCGCGATGGCGATCCCGGTCTTCTTCCTGCTGATCGGCGCCGAGCTGTGGTGGGAGCGACGCGAGGCGCGGGAGGTGGCGCGCCTCAACGATGCGGTGGCGGATCTGAGCACCGGCACGCTGCAGCAGATCCTCGGCCTGTTCGCCAAGACCGCGCTGTTCGCCGCTTACGCCTTCATCTACCAGCAGTGGCGGCTGTTCGAGGTGCCGGCGTCGGCGTGGTGGGCGTGGGTCGTGTGCTTCCTCGGCGTCGACTTCTTCTACTACTGGTTCCACCGCTTCAGCCACGAGTCGAACTTCGCCTGGGCGGCTCACGTCGTCCACCATCAGAGCGAGGACTACAACCTGTCGGTGGCGCTGCGGCAGAGCGCCTTCCAGCAGTTCATCTCGACCCCCTTCTACTGGCCGCTGGCGCTGCTCGGCTTCCCGCCGGCGATGTTCCTCGCCCTCTCGGCGGCCAACACCCTCTACCAGTTCTGGATCCACACCGAGGCGATCGGCCGCCTCGGGCCGCTCGAGTGGGTGCTCAACACGCCGTCGCACCACCGCGTCCACCACGGCTCCAACCCGCAGTACATCGACCGCAACCACGGCGGCACGCTGATCGTCTGGGACCGCCTGTTCGGCACCTTCGAGCCGGAGGGAGAGCGGGTGATCTACGGCGTCACCAAGCCGCCCAAGAGCTGGAACCCGGTGTGGGTCAACGTCCACCAGTGGGTCGAGCTGGCGCGGCTCGCCCGCCGCGCGCCGCGCTGGCGCGACAAGCTGCAGGTGTGGTTTCGCGACCCGTCGTGGCTGCCGGAGGGGGTCGAGGAGGCGCCGCGCACCGACATCGCCCTCTACGGCGACAAATACGATGCGCGAGCGCCGAAACGGCTCGAAACGTACATTCTGGTCCACTTTGGTGCCCTGATGGTGCTCTCCTTCTTCTATCTGCTCCACTTCGATGCCTTGTCGCGCCCCTGGCAGCTCGTCCTCGCCCTCTTCCAGCTGTGGAGCGTGGTCGATCTCGGCGCCATCTCGGAGTCGCGGCGCTGGGTGGCGTGGGCGGAGCCGCTGCGACTGGTCGCCGCCTGCGCGATGGTGTGGGTGGCGACAGGCGAGCCGGGCTGGCTGGCGGTGGCGGTGGCGGCCACCGCGGCCTCGAGCTGGTGGCTCGGGCGCCGCCCCTTCGACCGCGGCGAGGCCGCCGCCGCCTGAGCGTCGCGGGCCACGGGCCGCCGAGGCTGGTCGCCGACGCCCGGGCGCGTAAAATGGCCCCCCGCCCAACGGACCCACCCGCCCCGACATCCGCGATCATCCGCGACCCGACGAGGAGACGAAGACGATGACCCGACGATGGCTCTGCACCCTGGTGGCGACCGCCGCGCTCGCCATCTCGCCGCTCGCCGCCGACGACCTGACCATCGAGGAGATCCGCGAGAGCGTGTTGAGCTCGATGGACCGCACCGCCGACCCGTGCAACGACTTCTACCGCTACGCCTGCGGCGGATGGCTCGACGCCACCGAGCTACCGAGCGACCAGGCGCGGTGGACGCGCAGCTTCTCGGTGATCCGCGAGGCCAATCGCGAGTGGGTTCGCGACCTGCTCGAGGACGCCGCCGCCGATCCCGGCGACGATCCCAACCGCCGCAAGGTGGGCGCCTACTACGGCGCCTGCATGGACACCGAGGCGATCGAAGAGCTCGGCACCGCGCCGCTCCATCCGTTCCTCACCAAGATCGCCGAGCTGACCGACGTCGCCGACGTCACCCGGCTGACCGGCGAGCTCCACCGCGCCGGCGTCAACGCCTTCTTCGGCGGCGGCGCGCTGCCCGACTTCCTCGACCCCGATTTCAGCATCTTCTTCGTCTCCCAGGGCGGCCTCGGCATGCCCGATCGCGACTACTACGTGAGCGACGACGAGAAGAAGCAGGAGCAGCTCGCCGCCTATCGCGACCACGTCGCCCGCATGTTCGAGCTGCTCGGCGAGGATGCCGAGACCGCCGCCGCCAGCGCCGCCACCGTCCTCGCCCTCGAGACCCGACTCGCAACGGTGTCGCGGCCGCGCGCCGAGATGCGCGACGCGCAGAAGCTCTACAACAAGATCGACCTCGCCGGCTGGCAGGAGCTCGCGCCGTCGATCGACTGGAAGCTCTATCTCGAGGGCAAGGGGTATCCGGAGATCACCGACGTCAACGTCGCCACCCCCGAGTTCTTCGAGGAGCTCGAGGCGATGGCCCAGGAGTTCGACGTCGCCGCGGTCAAGACCTACCTGCGGTGGCACGTGCTCGATCGCTTCGCCAACCAGCTGCCCGCCGCCTTCGTCGACGCCAACTTCGATTTCTACGGCAAGACACTGCGCGGCCAGCAGGAGATCGAGCCCCGCTGGAAGCGATGCGTCTCGGCCACCGAGCGGGCGCTCGGCGAGGTGATCGGCAAGCTCTACGTCGCCGAGAAGTTCGCCGGCGGCTCGAAGGAGACGGCACTCGAGATGATCGCCGGCATCTTCGACGCCTTCGAGGCGGGGCTGCCGTCGCTCGAGTGGATGGACGACGCCACCCGCGAGCGGGCGATGGCGAAAGTCGCCACCTTCAACAAGAAGATCGGCTATCCCGACGAGTGGCGCGACTACTCCGCCCTCGAGGTCGGCCGCGACAGCTACTTCGCCAACGCCCTCGCCTCGGCCGAGTTCGAGTTCGACTACGACTCCGCCAAGATCGGCAAGCCGGTCAACCGCAAGGAGTGGGGGATGACGCCGCAGATGGTCAACGCCTACTACAACCCGCTGTGGAACGAGATCGCCTTCCCGGCGGGCATCCTGCAGCCGCCCTTCTTCCACAAGGACTTCCCGGCGGCGATGAACTACGGCGGCATGGGCGGCGTCATCGGCCACGAGTTGACCCACGGCTTCGACGACCAGGGGCGCAAGTTCGGCCCCGACGGCACGCTCAAGGAGTGGTGGGAGCCGGAGGTCGCCGAGCGCTTCGAGGAGCGCGCCCAGTGCGTCGACGACTACTACTCGGGCTACAGCGTCGCCGAGGGGGTGAACGTCAACGGCGAGCTGACCCTGGGCGAGAACATCGGCGACATCGGCGGGGTCAAGGAGGCGTGGGCGGCCCTGCAGGCGCTGCAGCAGGCGACCGGCGAGCAGCCGCCCGCCGTCGACGGGCTCACCGACGACCAGCTGTTCTTCGTCTCCTGGGGCCAGGTGTGGTGCACCAAGGCGACCGAGGAGTAC
>JBPEXA010000033.1:0-2845 GCA_052032135.1 Thermoanaerobaculia bacterium
CCCCGACGGCGCAGCCGACCGCATAGAAAACGGTCATAGCGGCGATCAGCTCGGTGGCGCCGAGCGGTGGTGCCCCGAGGCGAACGAACAGCGGGTAGGTGGCGCCGGCGAAGAAGGCGCCGGCGAAGCCGGTCGCCAGCGCCAGCAGGTGGATCCAGCGGTGCAGCTCGTCCGCCTCGGCGAGGTAGCGGGCGTAGGCGGCGACCACCAGAGCGGCCCCGGCGACCGGCAGCACGGCGAGCGCCCAGCCGAGCGGCCCGCCGGTCAGCACGCCGCGCTTGGCGAGCTGCGACAGGAGGGTGAACGGCACCGCCCAGGCGACCAGCGCGGCGAGCAGCCTACGGACGTTGCGCCAGTCCCCCGGCGTCAGGTCGCCGAGATGCCGCACCACCGAAGGGGCGGAGCCGGAGTCGTCATTCATGTCAGAGGTCCTTTCCATCCAGTCAAGGGAGCTTGATCCGTCGAACCGTAAACCACCCTCGACTATTTGTCAATTCTCCTTGACGTCTCTCTTGAGGGTTGCCACTGTGACATATTTCACAGTACACTCCCTCACTGTGAAATAGGTCACAGTGGTGGCGGCGCTCAGCGGCCCGTCATCCGCCACCGACCGGTCGAGCTGGAAGGGCGAGATTCGGGGGACGCCGCCGGCGACGTCGACCGTCGACAAGGAGGGTTCCCCATGCGTCCGTTCGCTATCGCTGTCGTCATCCTCGGTGCCGCCGCCGGCACCGCCCACGCACAGCCGTGCACCGTCCAGCTGCCTGCAGGCTCCGATCTGCAGGCGGCGATCGACGCCGCCCTCCCGGGCGACGTCGTCTGCCTCGACCCCGGTCTCTACGCTCCGGCCGGCCAGATCGACATCGACAAGCCGCTCACCCTGCGCGGTCCGCGGGCGGGCGTCGACCCCCGCCCGTCGGCGATGACGACGCGCACGGCCGGCGACGCGCTCACCGAAGCGGTGATCGACGGCGGCGGCGCGAGCGGGCTGGTCGTCATCACCGCCGACGACGTCGTGCTCGAGGGGCTCGAGCTGCGCAACGTCGGCGGCGACCTCATCGACTCCGAGGCCTCGGTGCCGACCTCCGGCCTCGAGCTGCGCTACAACATCCTCCACGGCAGCGGCGACGAGGCGGTCCAGCTCCGCGCGTCGTCGGCCCCGTCGATCCTCTACAACCACGTCTACGCCACCGCCGGCGACGGCATCAACGTCTGCTGCGGCTCGACGATGGCGGTGGTGCGCTTCAACGAGCTCCACGACATCGCGTCCCTCAACGCCGCGATCTACCTCTACGACGACACCTTCCCCCAGACCCCGATCGACGCCGTGATCACCGACAATCTGGTCTACGACGTCACCGTCAACGACGGCATCAAGCTCGGCGACAGCGGCGGCGCCGACGCGGCGCTCGCCGGCGGCGGCATCCTCGACAACGTCGTCCACGACACCCGTGAGGACTGCATCACCGTCTACAGCAGTCAGGTGCTCGTCGACGGGAACGAGTGCTACAACTCCTCGAGCGCCAACGGCGGCGTGTTCGTCGACTTCGCCGTCGACTCGATCGTCATCACCGGCAACGACATCCACGACAACGGCGTCGCCGGCGACGGCCGCACGACGTACGGCGTGCGGATCGGCAAGGACGCCTTCCCGACCAACGTCGTCGTCAACAACAACACCATCCGGCGCAACGAGGAGGGGCTGATCTACGTCTTCGCCCCGGGCGCTCCGTCTCTCGACGCCCGCTTCAACTACTGGGGCAGCTCGCTCGGCCCGAGCGGCGTCGGCGGCAACGCCACCAGTCTCGGCGACTCGGTCACCGAGAACGTCCTCTTCGAGCCGTTCACCACCGCCTGCGAGGTCGGCACCTGCCCGGCCGGTGGCGGCGGCGACCCGTTCCTGCGCACGCTGCAGGCGGTGCTCGCGGTGATCGACGACCCCGCCACGCCGCCGGACGTCGGTCGCAAGCTGGAGGAGGAGGTGCTCGAGCGGGTCAAGAAGGCGTTCGAGGAGTTCCTCAAGGGGCATCCGCATCACATGGCGGAGGAGCTCGACGACGGCGTCAAGAAGCTCCAGGAGATCGCCGAAGACCAGGAGTTCCACACCCTCGGCCTGCAGGCGGAGCTCTCCGCCCTGGCGATCGAGCTGCTCGCCGATCTCAATCATCGTGTCGAGACGGTGATCGGTCCGTCGGCCAGCTCTCTGGCCTTCTCCGGCGCCGCCCTCGATCAGGCGGAGGCGGACTTCTTCGCCGGCGACTATCGCTCGGCGACCCAGGCGGTGGAGGTCGGCGCCGACGAAGTGCACGATCCCGACTACGCCGGCAACTTCTGCTCGGGCGCGACGCCGGCGAGCTACTCCGACTTCGTCTGCGCCCTGCAGTCGGTGCGCGACGACGTCGACGCGATGATCGTCGACGACGATGGGGACTCCGACCAGAAGCGCCTGCGCGGCGCGCGCTCCAAGCTCGCGGACGCCGCGGAGAAGCTCGCCGTCGTCGGGGTCAAGGACGCCGCCAAGAAGAGCTTCGAAGCTGGCAAGAAGCTGGCGGATCTCGAGCTGGTCGACGCCGGCGCCGAGCTCGCGGCCATCACCGACGTGATGGCGGCGCTGGTGCGCGAGTTCCTGATCGACGCCGCGGCGTCGGGCCACGACCCGGACGGCGTCGAGGAGGCGGAACAGCGCTTCGCGCAGGCCGAGAGCGCTCGCCTATCCGGCCAACGACTGCTCGCCCTGGAGCTCTACGCCAAGGCCGCCGACAAAGCGAGTCCGTAGCCCGGCGACCAGCGGCTCGCCCGTCACCGTCGCCCGGCACCGTCGACCGTCGCGGTTGACGGTGCCGGG
>JBPEXA010000330.1:0-5143 GCA_052032135.1 Thermoanaerobaculia bacterium
CGCCCAGGATGTACTGGTGGCGCACCTCCCAGAGCTCCTCGCCTTCGCGAGTCTCGCCATCGCCGAAGTCCCAGTGATAGGTCAGCGTGTCTTCGGGGGTGTCGTCGGCCCAGGCGGTGAAGTGCATCACCGCGTCTTCGTCCGGCGAAGGACTCGCCGCGATGCGGAGGTATCTGGGATCCCGGTTGCGGACCTCGACCTGCCGTTCACCGACGCCGAAGACACCCTCGTCGTCCTCGGCGGTGACCGTCAGCGTGTAGGAGCCTTGCTGTCGGTACTGATGCGATACCGAGACCCGATGCCGGGCGGTCACCCGGGTGCCGTCGCCGAAATCCCAGGTCAGCTTCACCGGCTGAGTCCACCGGCTGGGCAGCACGCCGCCGCCGTCCGCCAAGACCGTCGGCTCGTAGCCCTCGTCGTCGTTCACGATGGGTCGATCGAAGGGCAACAGCACGAAGTCCGCCGGGGACTGCTCTGACGGCTTGGAGGGGCCAGAGATCTCGAGCTCGATGCTCTGTTGTGCAACGGCGGGCGGGTAAAGCGTGGATGCAGCGGCGAGTGCCGCGAGCAGAGCGAGCCGGCCGGAGGCGGCGCTTGTCGGGTGTTTCATTCTCGGGTCACCTGGCTTTCGTCAGGGAAAGGGGGAGATTCGGGGATCTCGGTGGATCACCAGCTTAGCGCGGTCCTTTCGAAGCCCTAGAACCGTCTATCCTCGCCCGGCGAGAGGGTGCAATCCAGGGTGCATCGTTCCTCAATCCTCGAGTGATCCTCTCTGACCTCAACCGCACTGAGAGCCCTGCTACACCGTGCAGTGGAGAACCGGAGCGTTCAGCGCTGCGTTGCGCCCGGCCTGACTCTTGATCTGATGGTCGTAGGTTCGATTTCTACACGGCCCACCATGACTCGCTCTCGCTCGCCACGGTGGCCGCGTCGGCCTCGGCGGGCGCATCGGTCGTGCTGCGCACTCCCGCTGCTGGGGCGATTCCTGCATTCGCGAGGACTCGCTCTGCTTCGACGCGGCGGCCGTGTCGGCCTCGGCGGGCGCACCGGTCGTGCTGCGCACTCGCGCTGCTCAGGGCGGTTCTCGCCGACACCCACTCCCGCTGGCGAGGAAGCTGGCTACAACAGGCCGAAGTCGACGATCACCGGCAGGTGGTCGCTGGCGCTCTGGGCGAGCTTGTGCCGGCAGGCGTAGGCGCGCAGCGTCTTGATCGGGCCGCGGTGGTAGATGCGGTCGAGGCCGCCGCGGGGGGCGAAGGAGGGGTAGGTCTTGATCGCGTGCGGCCCCTTCTGGGTCTGGCGGTCGGTGGCGCAGCGGAAGCGCAGCATGTCGGTGAAAAAGGGGCGGAGCCGGGAGCGCCAGTCGTTGAAGTCGCCGCCGACCAGGCACGGCACGCTGGCGTCGACGCGGGAGAGCTCCGGTGAGCTGGCGAGCAGCCCCGCCTGCTGGCGCCGCTCGCGTGCGGAGAGGCCGAGGTGGAGGTTGAAGACCTCCATCAAGCGCGGCGCGCGGTCGCCGTCGAGCGCCAGGGTCGTGTGCTGGCAGCCGCGCCGCTTCTTGTTGCCGATGGTGAGGTCGAGGTTGCGCTCGCGGAGGATGGGAAAGCGGCTGAGGGTGGCGTTACCGTAGCGCCCCTTGCGCAGGCTGACGTTGTGGCCGACGGCGTAGTGCTCGAAGCCGAGCGCCTCGGCGAGCTCGCGGGCGAGATCGAGCTCGCGGGAGCGGGGGACCCCCTCGTCGACCTCCTGCAGCAGCACCAGATCGGGCTCGTGCTCGGCGAGCACGTCGACGATCCGCTGGGGCCGGAAGCGGCGGTCGACGCCGATCGCGCGATGGATGTTGTAGCTGGCGACGCGGAGCTTCATACGGGGAGAGCGGCATCCCGGCCGCTGGAGGGCGCGGCGGCGGGGCGCGAGGATATCGCGCTGCCGGCCCTGCCGTCGCTGGCCGCGCCGGGGCCGATGGCGTAGGATCGGGGCCGTCCGTGATCGACGATCACCCACGGCCCACATCGCGAGCCGCCCACCGTGAGAGGCGCCGGCGCTCGCCAGGACGAGACAGGGAGACTTGATGAAGAACTTCGGATGGATCGCAATCGCCTTGATCGTGGCGGCCTCGGCCCCCGCCGACGCCCAGCGCCTGCAGGTCGGCGAGTACATGCCCGCCGCCTTCGACAGCCCGCACCCGTACCAGGCGCCGGCGCGCCAGGAGGCGGAGCTGCTGATCACCCACGAGATCCACGACCCCGGTGCGAGCTACATCGCGCCGCACTTCAGCCGCATGGAGCTCGCCGCCGGTGACTACGTCATCGTCCGCTCGCCCGACTTCTCGCGCTCGTGGCGCTACGAGGGGTTCGGCAAGGCTGAGCTCGGCCGCGAGGGCAACGAGGGCTTCTGGGGCATCCACATCGGCGGTGACCGCGCGATCATCGAGCTGTGGGGGTCGAGCGGCAAGCGGGCGTTCGGCTATTCGATCGACCGCTACGCTCGCGGCTTCGAGGTGATCGACGAGCCCGCCGAGGACACCGAGTCGATCTGCACCACCAACGACAAGGAAGACGCGATCTGCTACTCGATCAGCCATCCGGTGCAGTACGACATCGCTCGCGCCTACGTTCGCTTGACCATTCAGGGCGCCTTCCGATGCACCGGCTGGCTGCTGGGCGACGAGGGCCACGTGATGACCAACGAACACTGCATCACTAGCGCTTCGGACGCAGCGAATACGGACTACGAGTTCATGGCCGAGGCACCGACCTGCGACAACGACTGTAATCCGAGCAGTGTGTGCGATGGGAAGGTCGAAGCGACTTCCGGCACCCTCATCCAAGACAACGTGCCTCTCGACTATGCCTTGGTGCTCCTGCCGAGCAACCACAGCGGCACCTACGGCTTCCTGCAACTCCGCGAAACCGGAGCGGTGCTCGAGGAGCGGCTGTGGTCGGCGCAGCACGCCGGCGGCCGGGACAAGGAGATGGCGATCTTCTCGACCTACCCCGAGAACCCGAGCGGCTTCCCCGAGGTCGACAGCCTCACCGAGCCGGTCTGCCAGGGTGGCTCGACTCTGGAGGTCGGCTACTTCATGGATACCGAAGGGGGCTCGTCGGGGTCCGCCGTGCTGGGCTACAGCGACAACCTCGTCGTGGCGCTCCACCACTGCCGCGGCGCCGCCTTCTGTGCCACCGGCGACCCGGCTGATGACGACCCGAACCGCGGCGTCAGCGTCCCCGCGATCATCGCCGATCTCGGCGCCAATCTCCCCAACAACGCGATCGGCACCGGCAACGCCATCTTCAGCGACGGCTTCGAGTCGGGCGACACGTCGTCCTGGTCGTCGACGATCCCGTAGCCGGCGTCGATCCGCATCGCAGCAAGAGACCAAAGCCCTCGGGGGAGACCCCGAGGGCTTCGTCGTTCAGGCCAGCTGCCGACCGGGCCGGCTAGGGGACGGTCGTCGACCAGGCCGAGGTGTTCCCGGACTCGAAGCCGTCGGCGAAGATGAACGACGGCGCGCTGCAGACGTCGCTCTGCTGGTCGTCGACCTGCAACCCGATGTCGGTCACCGTCACCTGGTCGAACCAGAAGCCGCGGCCGGAGAGCAGCGCGTCGGTGCCGTAGATCACCTCGAGCTGCGCCAGCCCCGCCGGTGCGGCGCCGCCGAAGGCGGTCGCCGACCAGGTGCTGGTGCCCCAGCTGTCCATGACGTCGGCCCACCCCTCCTCCGGCTCGTTGCAGCCGCCGTAGGTGCCGGGCCCGCTGCTGTCGGCGTTGTAGAGCCGGCCGCCGTCGGGCGTCAACAGCGTCCGATCACCGTCGAGATCGACCATGCCGACGTTGGCGCGGTCGTACCAGGTGCCGCCCGACATCGGCTCGATGTCCCAGTTGTTCCACAGGGTCATCGTCGAGGTCGGCGAGACGTCCATCAGCGGCGAGCGAATGATGTCGCAGTTCTGGTCGAGGAACTGCGACGACTGGAAGGAGAAGGTCGTGCCGTCGCCGCCGCCACCGCCGACGCGGTCGAAGGTGCCGGTGAAGACGGTCCACCCCTCGTCGTCGGCCTCGAACGAGAAGGTCTTGCTGGCGAAGTTCTCGACGTCGCTCTCGACGAAGCCGACGGTGAGCACGCCGTCGCGCACGTAGCCGAGCTCGTCACTGGTGACGCCGACCAGGAAGCGCAGGGTGTCCCCCGGCGCCATGCCGCGCGGCTGGAAGCCGAACTCGGCGGTGGCGCTGCCGCAGGACGGCATCACGGCGTCGAACACCGCCGGCAGCGGCGTGGTGACCACCGTCGACGTGTGCGACAGCGGCTGGATGCTGACGATGCGGACGTTGTTCTGGGCGCCGGCGCCGACGCTGTTGACGTCGAAGCTGAGCGTCGCCTCCTCGCAGTTGTCGAGGAACTCGTCGCCGTCGCCGGTCTGGAAGGCGAGCACCGCGTTGGCGGTGTCGAGGGTGAGGCTCGGGCCGTCCGACGGCGTCGCGGACTGGCAGGTGCTGGCCGGCGTGACGCACGACGGAGAGTTCCCCTCGCCGTGCACCGTGTACCAGTAGGTGCGGCCGTTCTGGAGGCCGGTGTCGATGAAGCGCACCGTCTCGCCCTCGTTGTCGATCTCGACCTCGCCGACCTTGATCTTCCCGAAGTCGCAGCCGAAGACGCCGTCGGTGCGGTAGATCGAGTAGCGCGCGGCGAGAGGCTGGGTGGTGATGTCGATGATGGCGGCCTTGTCGACGGCGCTGATGCTCACCGCCGGACCGCTGGTCGGCACGCCGCTGCAGCCGCCGTCCTGGACGGTCGGCGTGTTGCACGCCGCCTCGTGGCGGTTGAAGGCGTCGAAGATGTCCTGCATGTGGGGCGTGCCGTCGCCGAGGTTGCCGTTGTCGTCGTCGGCGGCGAGGAAGTTGAGGTAGCCGCCGTCGGCGTTGCAGCCGCCGAAGGGGGGTGTGCACTGGAACCAGTTGCCGACGTTGCCGCCGCCGAGGAAGGCGAGGCGGGTGGCGATCTGGAGCGAGGTGTTCGAATCGAAGCCGGAGGCGGGCAGATCACGCTTGGCGAGGTCCCACCACGACTCGGCGTAGACCGCGCCCTCGCAGTGGGTGCTGCCGCCGCACGGCGTGCCGCCGCCGGAGCCGCAGCGGCTGTCGG
>JBPEXA010000331.1:0-1642 GCA_052032135.1 Thermoanaerobaculia bacterium
GGCGCGGTGCGCGCGGCGATCCGTACCGGGCTGGTGCCGATCACCAACTCGATGATGGTGGTCGGCATCGTCAGCCTCCCCGGGATGATGACCGGTCAGCTGCTCGCCGGCGTGGCGCCGGTCGAGGCGGTCAAGTACCAGGTGATGATCATGTTCCTGATCGCCACCGCCACCGCCTTCGGCACCATCACCGTGGTGCTGCTCGCCTACCGGCGGCTGTTCAGCCGCTCGCACCAGTTTCTGCGCGAGCGGCTGCTCGGCGGGTGAGCGGCGAACCTTCCGGCGCGGACTTGCGTCTGAAGGGAGGGGAGGGAGCGGGTCGGTAGACTCCGCCGGAAGGCTCCTCGGGAGGCGAAGCTGCTCGACGTCAGTGACCTCATCGACCGCTGCCGGGAGGGGGACGACCTCGCCTGGGAGGCGCTGGTGCGCCGCTGCCAGGGACGGGTGTTCGCCGTCGCCCTCTCTTACATGCGCGATCGCGAGGAGGCTCGAGACGCCGCCCAGGAGGTGTTCATCAAGGTCTACCGCAGCCTCGATCGCCTCCAGGGGCCCCAGAGATTCCTCCCCTGGCTGCTGAAGCTGACCCGCAACTGCTGCATCGATCGCCTGCGCCGGCTCAAGGTGCGGACGCCCGAGATCGAGGTGCCGGTCGACGACGCACCGGAGATCGCGGCCGACGACCCGACGCCCGAGCGGCGAGCGATCCACGGCGCGCGGGCCGAGCTGCTGCACGCGGCGATCGACGGCTTGAGCGCCCAGAGCCGCGAGATGATCCAGCTCAAGGAGATTCAGGAGCTCAAGCTCAAGGACATCGCCGCCCTGCTCGCTCTCCCCCTCGGCACGGTGAAGTCGAGATCGCATCGCGCCCGCCTCGAGCTCGCCGACGCGGTGCGACGGCTGGAAGCCTCGCCGGAGAGCTCACGATGAACTGCGCGCGGTTCGAAGAGCGCCTCGCGGCGCTGGTCGAAGAGCGGCTCGATCGCGCCGGAGCCGCGGAGTGCGAGTGGCACGCCGCGTCGTGCGCGGAGTGCGGCGAGCTGTTGCGGCTGGCGCGGCTGGCGCCGCCGCCGGTCGACCTGCTGGCGGAGGTGGTGGCGCGCACCAGCGGCTCTCCGTGTGGGAGCGCCCGCTCGCGGCTCGCCGCCGCCGTCGACGAGCCGCCGCCGGTCGCCGATCGCGAGCTGATCGATCAGCACCTCGAGTCGTGCGCCGACTGCCGGCAGACCGCGCGGCTGCTGGAACGGCTCGCCGCCGAGCTGCCGGGACTCGCCGAAGCGCCGGTCGACGGGCGCTTCGTCGACGCCGAGGGCGCGGTCCACGACCACTTCACGATCGTCCGCGGCGCCGGCAACCGGGCGCCGTTCGCTACCGACGATCACGCCATCACGGCGCCGCGCACCGCGATCGCGATCGACGTGCTCGCCAACGACTTCGATCCCGACGACGACCTGCTGCGCGTCGAGAGTGTCGGGACGCCGCTGCGCGGCAGCGCCGAGGCGGCACCCGACGGCACGGTGCTCTACACCCCGGCCTCCGACTTCGCCGCCGGCGACGATGTGTTCACCTACACCGTCGGCGACGGCCGCGGCAACGTGGCCTCGGCTGCGGTGACCGTCACGGTGGGCTGCCCGCGGCTGCGCGA